>NZ_JTLD01000054.1 GCF_000798815.1 Alistipes sp. ZOR0009
TATCCATAATCAAAATAGTTTTGTTACTTTTTTAACTATACTTCAAACCTATCTATCCCCACTACCAGCTATTCCTCTTTTAACCGTTCCTCGTCCTGTTTATTCTGTGCAGATAGCAAAATAGATACTCTCTATCCTCCGTACTGCGGGCTACAAAATTCCTTTGCGCCCAGTTTAAGCAGCAGACAAAACGAATAGGTATCTGCATGTGCCGT
This sequence comes from Alistipes sp. ZOR0009, assembly GCF_000798815.1. Lineage (NCBI taxonomy): Bacteria > Pseudomonadati > Bacteroidota > Bacteroidia > Bacteroidales > Rikenellaceae > Alistipes > Alistipes sp. ZOR0009. Next base: position 216 of record NZ_JTLD01000054.1, read on the forward strand.
AAATAAGGCCACTTAACACCATCGGCTACCACCCGAACTCGCTATAATAAACATTATTGGCTATACAGGTAAGCGCATGACGAACGCTAGGAATGGTGTTTTCTGGTAAGCTATTCAGGTCGAACCAAGATAAATCATCACATTTATGAGGTTCCCTATTAACAATTTCGCCCTTCCAACTTTTTGCAACAAAAAATAGATCAACCCTTTCGTTGGCCTCATTCATGCCCGCCTTTCGATGCATAACATGCCTTACCTCTAAATCCTTAGATTCTACCAAAACACCTGCCTCTTCTTCAGCCTCTCTAATGATGCACGCAGTAAACGATTCGCCGGGATCGACATGTCCAGCAACCAAGCTGTAGCATCCATCTTCATAACCGGTATTGTACCTTCTTAATAGTAAGGTTTTAGCTCCATTTAGAAAAACGAGGTAGGAGGCTGGTATATTTTTATTCCTTTCTTTCATTCTAAAAAATTTAATACGTTAGAAGGGATGTTCAACCAAACGTAGCAGACAAAGTTACCATGCTTTGGATTATAAGCAACAGGCGGAGGTGTAAGCTGGTTCTCTACCACCAAAGTGAGCAGTAAGCAACCACCTACACCTGTTTATCATACCCCACACTAGCGGTTTGCTGCCGTGTGTCCCTTTACTTCTTCCATTATTTGATGAATTTTACGAACCGTATTTACATTTCGTACCGTCATATTCTTATATAGCGCGGTTCCCATAAGCTTTGCCATACCACTTTTGCTGTAATCCTTACCCGCAACATTCCACAATACGGCACCCGACGAATATTTCACATTATCGGCAGGATTAACAGGCAGCAGCGCTACAACATCGGGGGTGTCAAACTCTTCCCACAAGAACATAACATCCGTTCTCATCACCTCGTTCTTAACCCACGAGGCAGGTAGCTCACGACAGATAGCTTCTATATTTTCCAAATCGCGTATTAAAACCTTTATCTCCAGCTGAAAGTCCTGCTTTATGGCTCGTTCTATTTCAGCGACAATAGTATTTTTCGCTTTGGTCGACTCTTCGAAAATAATATTCCCAGAGTTGATGTAGGTGACAACATTCGTAAATCCAAGTCGCTCAAAAGTAGCCTTAAGCTTCTTCATTTCTACCTTATTGTTACCTCCAACATTTATACCTCTTAGCAGCGCTACGTAAATCATGGTTATTGCTTATCGGTTAATATTATGCTCCAACAGGGTTATAGCCTCCGTGAAATAAATGCTATAGCATCTATTACAACCAAAAATCCGAAAATCTTTTACACGACGTACCACACAGGGCTACTTTTTAATTCTAAATAGAATATACTCCGTCGAATCTGGTTTTCCTGGAGAAATCCGGAGCTCGCTATACCCTTTGCCAAACTCCATAATCGTAGAGACAAACGTATTGGCATTGCAAATTGGCCGTTTAGAAAGAGCATCCGTAATAACCTCCAAGCTGATGTGCCTACTATTTAATGCAACAGCTTTTATTGCCTCCAACCTCTCGTCCGAGAAGCTTACAGATTCAGGAATCGAGCCATACAACGCCTTTAAATAAGATAGGAAGGCGGGGTGATACGAGCTATTTGTAAGAGGCTTGTTGGCATGAAAAGTATACTCTTTTGTAGAGTCTGGCCAATACTCCGTAACCAAGTCGGAGGCGCACTCCAACGATATTACGCTACTATCAGAGCCAACAATATAGTTCTGACCAGAAGCATGCTTAACCCCTCGTATAAAATCCACAGCCTCCTCGAACGATTCCTTTTCTAAAACACCTCGTGCCACACAGCAAACCGGTAATCCGTCAAGCGAGCTCTTTAAGTCGGCAAGAGTATTCTCTGTAATGCCAATATGCCTGTTTACCCCATTCGCCCCTATGTATCCAGCAAAAGTTGTCACCAGCTTTCGCGCTCCTGTCTCCGTATCTACTATGTCTAACAGAACCTCAAAACCATGGTAGAAGGGGGTGATGTCGATGTTTTGGGCGATATAGTTGGGGCTACCATCCCTTTTGCTGTTGTTTACCCCTATAGATGTACAGTGATGCGGTATGCTAATCAACCTTGCGTTTGTCCAAATCTCGTCGACCAGCTGAAATGCGAATATGGTATTAAAATCTATTCCTGAACCGGCGCTTATCCCCCTAATCTCCTCCAACAAATCGGGAGTCCATCTCTTTATCGAAGGGATATAATTGGTCGAGTCGAGAAAGGTTGCAATAAATCTATCTGCCGGTATGCCATATTTTTCTTCGATGTCCCTTTTCCATAATCCAACAAGCTCAGCAATCCTGCTCCTCATAATCTTTCCGTGCTGAAAGCCATTCTCATACGGAGTGCCATTTAGATGTAGAACAGGCAAGCTTGAGTATGCAGTATCAAGCACCACCTCCTTTCTTGAATCGCCACCAGTAGTGGCTGATGCAAGAAAAGCATTAAACACAGCAAAACTCAAAATAAGCAGAAAGCTTTTCATTTGCTTGGATTTTATTTATACCTCAGCCATTCGATGCTGTCCTTACAGCTTGTCCAATACCCATACACACGCTACCTTTTTAATCCCATCATTTTTGTACATCGCGACTACGTGTTGTGTAGCCTTTTTTTAGGACGGGGCATTATACTGCATAACGGTTTCGGGCTTTACGTTGGTGGGCTTTTGAAACCGTAAACTGTCTGCCAGCACCAAAGTTTATTAATTGCTTAAATGTTTCTATTCGCACGGTCCGCCCACTAACGCAAAACCCGTGTTAGTGGCTGCCTTTCTATTATTCGACTGTCGGTTGATTCACATTAAGTGGTAATACACTTTGTAAAATGCTTTCCAATTTTCTTATGTTTTTCTTTTTAAGTTCTTCTGGTGTAAACAAAACACAAAAGAAAATAAAATCATCAAAATCTACAAAACCTGTATATTCAGTTGTCTGATAGGTGTCGATATTAATAGAGCGTAATTTAATTGCACTTCCATCACGTTTAACTGTCGGCAAAAACCTAATTTCTGCTTTGGGGAAATCCTTAAGTGTATAAGCTTCTTGAAATCTCAGAAAATCGTCCAGTGTTTTTATTTCTTCATCTTTGCTTCTAATATTTACATACATCCATTCCTTGCTTTCTCCAGCTTGTTCTAATGTCAGCCCCCGTTGGTAAAGTGTCGCTAACATATTAGGCCTTCTTGTGCCGTCAATAATCCAACCGAAAGGAGCAGGTAAAAGAACACCTTGTTTACCGCTATATGGAAGACCACCGAAACCTTGAAATTGGTGAAGGTCTTTAAAGTTTAGAATGTCGAGTTCTATATCAATTGGGTCAAAGTGTGCACGGCTAATTGCAGCTTTTGAAAAACCTTCTTGTGTTATAAGAAGTCCTTTGTTTGCTTCACAGTCGTTGAGCATTCCAATAAACATCTCAACATCTTTAACGTCAATTTTCTCAGAAAAATATTTACCGTCTACCACGATTCGCATTCGGTGGCCTGCGACATAGTCTTCAATTAAAATGTCAATCTGTCTATCAACTTTTGAATAGCGTCCGGGCACAGTCACGTTATGGGAAATGTCTGCATTTGGAAACATTTCCTTAAAGTAATCGTGAATTTCAACTTCATAATCTTTCCAAGTCATTTTACTATTGTCCTAATTGTATGGGAGTCGTCCTAAGGTTGCCACTAACGGCTGGCGGCATGGGCATTCCGCGGTTGCGGGGCTTCTACCGTCTCAGCCCGCAAAAACCGGCTTGCGGTGGCCAACCTGCCGCGTTGCGCTTCAGCCCGCGGATTGGCTATGCCGCTTGTTGGCAACAGTTTTTTATGGATATGCGACTTTAGAATCTGGCAAGTTCTTAATTCTATTGTCACTCTCTAATTCCTTTAGTAGTCTGTCAAAAAGGTCACGTAAATGTTCAGCCTCCGTTGTTTCAGACTCAGTATTTTCTTTCCAATCAACAATTCGAGTATTCCCATTCACTGTATATTGTATAAAATAACTCATTGATGGAAATTCCCTTACCAATGAAGTTGGTGAGTAATGTTCTGGATACTTAAAGATGTCTATCTTCTTCAACTTATCAAATACATCTTTCTTTAATTTGCTAGGAACTTCATAGCTAATAACCGTATCCCTATGCCAGTCTAATTGTTTTGTGAGTGTATTTTTGTAAGTATTAATCGTGTAAGCATTATTATCCAGTTTTATTATAAAATCAAAATCGTTTGAATATTGACCGAGTGAATCAGTCGACAAGTTATTAATTCCGTATTGGACTATAATCCACACGATTAAAATAACATTCAAAATAATCGAGATTCTATATTTCCATTTCATGCTTTTTCTCTCTTAAAATTGTTGCCAACGGCTGGCGGCATGGGCATTCCGCGGTTGCGGGGCATCTATCGTCTCAGCCCGCTAAAACCTGCCTGCGGGTGCCAACCTACCGCGTTGTGCTTCAGCCCGCGGATTGGCTATGCCGCTTGTTGGCAACAGTTTAATTTATTCATTCAATTTATCGTCAACAGAAACGAGTGGACCTCCAAAGCAATCATATTCACCTGTCAATATACCTCTATTAAAAAGCGAATGCGCATATAAAAGCATTGTCTTATCATCTGGCATTTTCATACTCCACTTTCCACCTTTTACGATATTTACCAAAGAATCAATATTATGAGTATTTTCAAAAGTTTCGTATTCTACTGTTGTGTAGTTATTCATTCCTACATTATTCATTGCAGATTCCTTTGTAAACTCAAAATACATTTCCCTGTTTTTTGATAGTAAACTGTAAATTTTTGCTTCTCCAGTACTGTCGTAATCGATTCCACATTCTTCATGCAAAGCACCTGACAAGAAATTTCCAGATGTACAAATTTCTCGAACCTCTCCAGTCCGTTTATTCTTTGCCTTAATAACTACAAAATATTGAAAAGTCCCCTCGTTTGTTATTGCCTTTATGTAGTTATTATACAAAAGTGTATCTGAACACTTTTCTTTTCTAGCAACCTCATTCGGTATTCCATTTCCGCAGGAAGTTACTTCAACTGTAAACAGTACAAGAATATAAATAATGATTGTTCTCATTTCATCTCTTAATTGTTGCCAACGTTTGGCGGTATGGGCAACAAGTGCTTGCGGGCATCCGTTCCCTCAGCCAGCACTGCCGCTGCTGCGGCG
>NZ_JTLD01000055.1 GCF_000798815.1 Alistipes sp. ZOR0009
CATTTTCTAATGAAATTGATTCTTTTATATAATTATCTTTTTCTTCAATTATTTCTCCCGACAATTTATCATCTATTTGCTGTATAAATTTTGTTTGATTAATTCTTATGAATTTTTCAAAATCTAAGTATAGTTGGTCGTTAATCTTTAAGTATAAACTATCTGCCTGTGAAAGAAAATCATCTTCGTAAAACTTGTTTTTAAAGTAATCTATTTTATTCCTGTCAATAGTTTCTAAACCTTTTTGAATATAATATAAATAAACTTTTTCAACAAGTTTGTAGTATTCTTTGTTTGGTAACAATTTTAAACCTTTGAGAATTGCTGGAAAGTATTTATCATACCCATTATAAATAAATTGGCTAAAACCACCATTTGTTACTTGACCATCTAAGTACCACCAAAAGTAGAGGGCTTTTTGTTCCTTGTTCAATATTTTAACACCCATTCTATGACTAAGTTGATTTTCTTTGCAATAATTTGTAACTTTATCAGATATAGGCTTTAGGATCTCCCAGTTAAAATCCATTTCTCTTAATCTGTAATAATTGATTTTAGAAATGTCAGGTTTGAAATTTGAATTAATATCAATAATTCCAAATTTGTCGTTTTTTAAATGTTTATCTATTATTATTTTTTCATTTTTATTTAAATTACATTTGATGTTTTTAATGTTTTGAGAGTGTGTAATTTGATTTGATGATATTAACAAAAATAGAAAAAAGTAATGTTTCATAGTAATGTCTGTTGTTTTTACATTGTCTCAACCTGTTTATATATGCTACTTACCAAATAAACCCCAATTGCGTATTTCTGTGCAGCTCTAATCTCTTATCTTGAACTTAATAGGGAAAATATATAAAACATTAACAGGTATCTTTTTATGGCAACCAGGTTTCCATGCTGGTGATTCTGATATAACTCTAATTGCTTCTATGTTTAAATCTGTTATGGATGGTTTCATTATTTCTGGATTTCTAATTTTCCCATTCACATCAATTATTGCTGTAACCCAAACGGTTCCTTCTATTCCATTTTTTTCAGCATATATTGGATATTTCAAATTCTTAGATACGTATTCTTCAAAATTTTTAGTTGTATCATTTCCATTAAAAACGGGCATCTTTTCAACCGCAACGAATGTTCCATTTTTGTTCATGTATTTTTCATCCTCTTTGCTGAAATTTTTATTTATTACACTATCTGGAGTATAATTCATTGCTTCGTTTTTCAAATAGTCAATAACCTTTGAGTAGTTAATTTTGTAAAGGATATCTCCGGTTTCATTATAGTATATCCAAAGTCCAGTTGGAATGTTTTGGTCGTACTCTCCAGATGCACAGACTTTACCGTTATTGAAAAAATAAAATTTTCCTTGTCTTATTTCTTGGTCTATGTTACTTAATCTCCCAGTGTATAATAGTACTGAATCTTTGGTTAATTTTTTTATTGCAAATGTCTTATTATCAATAGGTGTTGTTATTTGAATCAACCCGCTGCCATTCTGCTGTGATTGACAATAAGAACTGAAATTTGTTACCAAGATGATTGAAATAAGAAGCAAGAAATGTTTCATGTTATAGTTGTGGTTTGGCATTGATGTATTTGCAACTGTATTGTTGTTGATATAAAATGCAGGATTTTTATATATGTTTCCCGCCATTTGCTTCAAACAAAATTAGTATAAGTTTGGATAAAACACCAGCATTTGATTGATGCATAGCATGTCGTCTAAAGTAAGTCTTCATTTTCAGAGTGTTCTATTTGTCTGTAAGTTTACAGTTTTTGCAACAGAGCTAATTATATAATAAATAAATACGTATATTTAAATCTAATTAACCATCAGTATTCTTATTTGGTATGAAAAGGAATCAGTATGTTCTATTGGTAGCCATAGTTTTGCTAATGGCTGCAGGCTGCTCCCGCGAGCAGCAGGAGATTGGGCCTACTCCATTGTCAGAGTCTTCGGCAAAAGGTTCTTTAAAGTCGACGACGGTTGCCTTCTCCGAGGCTTTTGAGTCTGGTACAAAGGCGGCCTATTCGGCTGGCAACGTAACGCTTTCGAGTGGGCTATGGTCGTTTAACGATGCGCTGCTGGGAAATTCGAGCTCCGACAAGAAGGCCGGATCGCAGTCGGCTAGGATTCGGAACACGGGTAAGCTTACAATGCTCTTTAGTAAGGCTAACGGGGCGGGAACGATCACCATTTCGCATGCGGTATACGCTACCGATGGTTCCAGCACCTGGGAGCTCTGGATCTCGTCTAACTCTGGCTCTTCGTGGAGCAAGGTAGGAGGTGCGGTAACCACTAGCAGCGCGAGCCTAGCTACGGCCACGTTTACGGCCAACGTTGCTGGTAGCATCAGAATCGAGCTGCGAAAAACAGGTGGGGCTTCAAATCGGATTAACATCGACAACATTTCCATTACCGACTACTCGTCGGTTACACCGCCCGATCCCGATCCATCTTTTGTGGAGGATGGCAACATGGCCTTTGGCAATCCGAGTGGTGCCGTGGCAAACATTCTTAGCCCTAATAACTACCTAATGGTTAAGCCCCAGTACGCCATGGGGTACAGCAACGCTAAGCTTACGCCTATTTGGACAAGCTGGCATGTCACCTCAACCGATTTAGGGTCAACACCTCGGCAGGATGATTTTCGCCCCGACGCTACGCTTCCTTCCGGTTGGTATCAGTGCGTCTCCTCCGAATATTCGGGCTCTGGATTCGATAGGGGGCATATGTGTCCGTCGGCTGATAGGACTAGCTCGGTAGCCAACAACTCGGCTACCTTCTTAATGACCAACATGGTGCCTCAGGCTCCCCAAAACAACCAGGTAACTTGGGCTAACCTCGAGAACTATACGCGCGCTCTGGTAAATGCAGGTAATGAGGTGTACATTATTTGTGGACCTTACGGGCAAGGAGGAACGGGCTCGAACGGTGCAAAAAGTACGGTTGGCAATGGGGTGGTGGTGCCTAGCCAAACATGGAAAATCATACTTGTGTTGCCTCAGGGTACTAACGATTTGAGCCGGATATCAGCAACAACCCGGGTTATTGCCGTTTTAATGCCCAACACCCAAGCATGCAGCAGCAACCCTTGGGGATATTATCGGGTTTCTGTCGATTCTATTGAGTCGCTTACAGGCTTCGACTTCTTTAGCAACCTGCCTGCTAACGTGCAAGCGGCGCTGGAATCGCAGGTGGATAATGGAGCAACGAGCTAAATAGCTTGCGCCTACCAGTAGCCAAAGGGTGCTGGTGTACAATATTTAACGGCTTGGAGAGATACTCTAAGCCGTTTTTTTGAACACTTTGAGCGGGAAGCTGTGCTTCTAATCGTAAAATAGGTTCATAAACCTCATGTACTGCATCAGCTCCTGCTTGTTTCTGAGACAAAGCTTCTCCAGCACATTTCGTCGGTGCTTTCGGGCGGTATCGGTGCTGATAAATCGCTTTTTGGTAATATCGCTATCCGATTCGCCGGAGGCTAGCAGTATGCTGTATTCGATTTGAGATTTGGTTAGCGCGTTCCTCTTATTCTGTGCTACCACCACTCTTTTGTTTATATCTACAACGTAAATTCCATGATGCGCGGTGGTACTTGGGCGTCGATTTAGGCGTCGTAGCGTTAGTATGATAGACGGACGCTCGCATTTGCTGCTGTGCTGCCTTCTGATGCGTACTTGTACCCAGCAGCAACCGTTGTTTGGCGTGTTAAGGCAGCAATCGAAGAGTAGGGCTAGGCTGGCAACCTTTTCGATGGGTTCCTTTGCAAAATGTTGCATGTATATGCCGATAGCCTCCCTAACAACCATCTCTTCTTCCTCCTTCTCCAGCTCCTCTTTTTCCTCCTTTCCCGTTTTATGCGCCTCCTGCTTTTTCTCCCTCTTCTCCCTCTTTTTTACCAATTCTATCAGATCGGAGAGGTAAAGGCTTTTCCCGTTTAGAAAGCCGAGTACAGCGTCGTTGCTATTTAAAAAGGTGAAGCGCGGTTTGCCGCAGCAGGCAAGGGCAAAAATCTGCTGTGGCTCCATCGTTAGCTCCGACAGTATTATGGGAAGATGCAGCGCAAGGATGGGGTAGTGGTCGCCCTGCGCTTCTAGCATAGTTTGATTCCGATTTGACGATGCGCTTTGAGGTGTAGTGGGTACCATATTATACTATAGTTTTATAATTTGTAGCTGAGCATGATTACGTCCTATCAAGGTGTTTTGAGATCCTCGCCACAACTCCCACCTACGGTAGCCTCTGAGAAAAAGCTACATCCACCCTCAAAACGATGGTCCTATTGCAAAAATTATAAAATATGGTGTATGTTCCTACAAGTCATTCGTTTTTTATTGAAAAATACTACAAATGGGTAATGGATTTAGGGTTGTTGGACGGTTTAAATTTGATCTTGTAGCCTTAAGAGTGGCTACGAAATGTTGTCCGTATTTACAAATTTAAAATCGCAAAGAGATGATTCCTTACATGTCAACTTGTATTCCTTTTGCTCCTCGGGAGTTTAATTCGTACATACTTAATACGTCTACCCACTTAAAGGGAAGTGCGGAACGGTTGGGGGTTGAGCCATCCTTGGTTACTGCTTGGGATGGGTTCAATTCCCGTTGGACTCCGTTGTACGAAAAGTATTTGGATGAGTTTAACTCGCGAACTCCTGCTGTAATCTCGCAGATGACGGGCATAATTGAAGAGGTTCATCAGTTTGAGGATGAAAAGCACATGATTGCTAAAATTGCAATCTCTCCTAACGTGACAGCTGTCGACCTTGAAGTTTTTAACATCAACATGGGACGTAGGCAGTCGCGTTCGGTACCTCAAACACCAATTAAGAGCCAGCCGCTGGTAGTCTTAAAGCCAATTGGTGGTGGTACTATCGATATTAGATGCTACGGGGCGGGTAAGCGGGCTGCTATTATCGATGAGGCCGATTGCATACAGTACCGTTATGCTGTTGGCGCTATTCCACCTCCATCGGTCGAGGAGGCTTCGCTGCAGAATGAAATCTCCTCGAAGGCAGCATTTTTGCTTAAGGCAGGAGCCGAAAACGAGGGGATACGACTGTATATCTACTTCCGCTGGTATAACACCCGCCATCCAGATATTGCTGGTCCGTGGAGCTCCCAGTATACCACTATTATATTGTAGGCTACTTAGATAAGACGATAAAAGGCGAATCGGTTACGGTTCGCCTTTATATTTTTTTATTTTTCGGGCAAAAAATAGTTGCAGTAGTCAACTGTTGATATATATTTGCACCGCGAAATAAAGAAAAAACATGAAAGGACAAGATTTACCTATAGGAATGGTGGTGGGCCGAATGCTTGGACGCATGGGAAAAGTTTTTAAGCGCGAGCTCAATGAGGCCCAAATTGATATTACCCTAGAGCAGCTAGGCTTGCTGCACGCTATCTCTGAAAATGAGCAGGATGTTGTTCAGCAGGATATGGCGGATATCATGAATAAGGATAAGTCTGCAATTCTTAGGCTAATTGACTCTTTAGAAAAGAAGGGGTTGGTTGTTCGATCTATCGATCCACAAGATCGAAGGAAAAACTTGCTGTTTGTTACCGAGCAGGGCATGGCGGTGCTGGTTAAGATAGGCGGTGTTGCTGCAGAGATTAACCCTAAGTTTGTTGAGAATATTAGCCAAGCGGATTTGGATACCTTTTTTGCCGTGGCAGAAAAGATTAAACAAAATGCCGAGAGGCTGATTTAGAAAAAAAATTTACACTATTAGTTGATTTAGTCAACTGTTTACAATGTTAACTTTTAATAAACACACAATAATTAATGGGTAAGCTCAAGTCAGCAGCTGGGGTTGCACTCTTTATGACGTTACTCTACGGATCGTCAGCGTATAGCCAAAAGGTTACCACGCTAAAGGAGTGCTTAAGTTACGCCAGCACCAATAACCGAAACCTGAAGATATCGGGCTACGAGCTCGAGGTTTCGCAACGAAAGGTTTATGAGCAAATGGGTACTTACTTGCCGCAGGTAAACGCATCGGGCTCGTTGGATGACAATCTAAAGTTAAGCAAGCAGCTGCTACCGGCAGAGATGTTTGGCGGGACGCCAGGAACCTACAAGGCCGTATCGTTTGGAACAAAGTATAGCATGTCTGGAGGAATCCAGGTTACGCAGAGTATTTTCGATCCGCAGTTTTTTGTAGCACTTAAAACGGTAAAGACAAACAAAAAGCTCTCGGAGCAGAACCAGAAGAAGACGCAAGAGTCGGTTACCTATAACATCAGCATTGGTTATTACCAGTCGCTCATCATTCAGAAGCAGCTAAACGTGCTAAAGGCAACGCTAGATGCCTCGAAGGAGTCGCTAAAATCGGCAGAGCTACGCTTTAAGAATGGTATGGCCAAGCAGATTGATGTTGATAAGCTACGCGTAAGCTTTAACAACACCAAGTCGTCGCTAAAGCAAACCGAGCTGAGCTACAACCAGTCGCTAAACAACCTGAAGAACCAGATGGGCATGCCGCTCGATAGCGTAATTGTGCTACCCGATGCTGTTCCCGAATTTACATTCGACCGCATGGCAACCGAAGCCATTACCGATAGTACGATAGAGAGAAGGAGCGACTACCAGATTCTGAAAACGAATATGGCGCTTACCGAGCTTGATAAGAGGAAGAGTATCGCCTCGTACCTTCCAACCCTATCAAGCTACTACAACTTTAACTACAACGCCATGAACCAGGAGTTTAAGTTTTACGAGTCAAGCCAGAAGTGGTTTAACAGCCAGTCGATTGGACTTAAGCTTTCGATTCCTATTTTCTCGGGCTTTCAGAGGTATCAGCGCCTCAACCAGGCGAAGCTGAACATTGCCAAGAGCCAAGAAAACCTGAAGCTAACCGAGCAGAATATCCGCGTCCAAATTTCGAACTACGAAATTCAGTACCGCAACGCTTTGGACAACATACAGAACGAGAAGGAGAACTTAGACTTGGCCCAAAGGGTGTACGCCAATACGCAGCTCGAGTGTAAGCAGGGTGTAAGCAAGACGCTCGACCTTGTTCAGGCAGAAACCTCCCTGCGCGAGGCTCAGAACAACTACTTCAATAAGCTGCTAAGCCTTTATATCGCCAAGATAGACTACGAGCAGTCGAAGGGGAACCTCGAAAACTTTATAAACAACCAACTCAAATAGATATTGTATGAAAAGATTAGTAGCCATTATAGTTGCCGTAGTCCTCGTTGCACTAATTGTTTTTAGGCTAAAGAGCAACCACGAAAAGATTAACGCCAAGCAGAACGTAAGCACCGACCTAGCCTATACCAGCGTCGACGTTGCTCCTGTAAAGAGTATGCAGCTCGAGCAAGATCTGAGCTTGGTTGGATATCTGGATGCTTCGAAGGAGATTGTTATATCGGCAGAGGCGCAAGGCACCATCACATCTCTAAATATAGAGCTGGGACAATCGGTAGCCCAGGGTTATACCATTGCCCTTATCGACAGCAGGCAAAAGCAGCTGGCGCTTAAGACTGCGCAGCTGAGCTTAAAAAAGTTGACCAAAGATTTAGCCCGATATAAGAGCCTTTATCAGGGTGGAAGCGCCACCGAGCAGCAGGTTGACGATGCGCAGAACGCCTACGAGAACGCCGTTGTTCAGGAGCAGCTGGCCGCTAAGCAGCTAGCCGATGCTACCGTTAAATCGCCTATCAGCGGTATTATATCGAAGAAAACGGTTGAGCGTGGGACCTTTGTTAATGTTGGCAACCCCATTGCTACCATCGTAGACATCAACCAAATGAAGATTAAGCTCAACGTTTCGGAGGCCAATGTTTACCTGCTAAAGCAAGGCGACAAGGCAACAATTACGACAGAGGTATACCCTTCGGCTACGTTTACCGGAAAAATTAGCTTCATCAGCCCTAAGGGAGACGAGGCGCATAACTATCAGGTAGAGCTGCTAATTGCCAATAACGGTAAGAATCGTCTTAGAGCAGGCACCTTCGCCAATGTGCATTTCGACCTTCCATCTAGGGCTAAGGTTCTCTGCATCCCACGCGAAGCGCTACAGGGGAGCGTAAAGGACGCTCAGGTTTACGTTGTTGATAACGGTAAAGCCGTACTTCGCCGCATTACGGTTAGCGGGGGCAACGACAAATTCTTGGAGGTTACCTCGGGTCTTAGCGAAGGCGAAAAGGTGGTAACTACCGGACAGGTAAACCTTACCGATGGCAAAGCAATAAAAGTAAACAACTAAACAAAGCGTATAAACATGTCAATAACTGAAGTTGCAATTAAACGACCTACGCTGGTAGTTGTTGCCTTTGCGGTATTGGCCATTCTGGGTATCACCTCGTATTCGCTCTTGAACTACGACCTGATCCCCAAGATGAACATTCCCGTAGTTAGTATCGTAACCACCTATCCGGGGGCTTCGGCCAACGAGGTGGAAAGCTCCGTGACCAAAAAGGTGGAAGATGCAGTTTCGTCGTTGGAGAATATCAAGAACCTCTACTCGACATCGCAGGAGGGTGTGTCGAGCGTGATTATAGAGCTCGAGTCGAGCGCCGATCCTAACCGTGCCCTTCAGGATGCTCAGCGTAAGATCAACGCTATGGTATCGCAGCTGCCTACTGGATCAAAAACTCCTTCTATCAATAAGTTCTCGACCGACGAGATGCCTATCATAAAGCTGGGTGTTACCGGAAAGATGGAGCCAACAAAGCTATACCAGCTTACCGACGATGAGATAAAACCTCAGCTTTCGAAGATAAACGGGGTGGGACAAATTACGCTTGTTGGTGGTAGCGAACGCGAGGTTAAGATAAATGTCAACAAGCAGAAGCTCGATACCTACAAGCTTTCCATCAGCCAGGTTTACCAGGCTATTCAGGGCGCCAACCTCGAAATGCCTACCGGAAAGGTAGAGGGAGATCTGAAGCAGTATACCGTTCGTCTTTTGGGTAAGGTCAACTCGTTTGATAAAATCAGAAACATTACGGTTGCCACCAACGCAGCGGGCAGCATCGTTAAGCTCTCGGATGTGGCCGATGTGGTAGATGGGATAGCCGAGATGAATACCACCAGCCGCATTAACGGGAAAACATCAATCGGTATTCTTATCGTAAAGCAAACCGATGCCAATACGGTGGATGTTTGTAAGCAGGTTAAGGAGCAGATCGTAAAGCTCGAAAAGCAGTACGCTGACAAGGGCATTAAGTTTGACGTTGCCTCAGACAGCTCGACCTATACGCTTGCTTCTGCCAACGCTGTAATGGAAGACCTTATGTTTGCCATTATTTTGGTAGCGATGGTGATGTTCTTCTTCCTGCATAGCATCCGTAACTCGTTTATTGTGCTAATCTCCATTCCTTGTTCCATTATTTCGGTGTTCGTAGCGATGTACATCTTTAACTTTTCGCTAAACCTGCTCACCTTAATGGCGCTATCGCTGGTAATTGGTATTCTGGTGGACGACTCCATTGTGGTGCTCGAAAATATTTACCGACACCTCGAAATGGGTAAGGATAAGCGTAAAGCTGCGCTAGATGGCCGAAATGAGATTGGCTATACTGCTGTTGCCATCACCATGGTAGACGTGGTGGTATTTCTTCCTCTCTCGCTGGTATCTGGTATGATTGGAAATATGCTTCGCGAGTTTTCGTTGGTAATTGTCTTTTCGACGCTGATGAGCTTGATTGTATCGTTTACCGTTACTCCGTTGCTGGCATCGCGCTTTAGTAAGATTGAGCAGCTAACCCGCAACACGCTTATTGGGCGCTTTGCGCTATGGTTCGAGAAGTTTTTCGATAAGCTGGTACACACCTACGAGCGAGTACTTCGCTGGGCATTAAATCACCGCAAAGTGGTTTACGCTACTGTAACAGCGCTTATCATACTATCTTTTTCGCTGGTTGGAATGGGCCTTATTGGTGCCGCCTTCTCGAAGGATGGTGACCGCGGTGAGTTTGTTATTAAGCTCGAAGGCGAGCCTCAAAATACCATCCACCAAACGGCGTTGCTTGTAGAGCGCGTTGAGGGCTTGCTCAGAAAGCACCCCGAGGTGACTAAGGTATTCTCCAACGTGGGCTACTCTAGCTCCGACCTAGGTGGAGGAAATAGCACTGCCTACAAGGCCGAGATTACCGTGACCCTTGTTCCAAAGGAAGAGCGTACAACCCCTGTTGACGTATTTGCCGCTAACATAAAGAAGGAGATTCAGTCGATATCTGGATTAAAGGTTAGCGCCACCCAGGCCAACATTATGGGTAATGCCGACGATGCCCCTATTCAGGTTCTTTTGCGCGGGGCTAACGTTACTCGACTATACGCCATGGCCGATAGCGTAATGAAGGTGGTAAAGCAGGTTCCTGGAACCAACGACGTAAAGCTATCTATCGATAGAAGTAAACCCGAGATGCAAATTCAGCTCGATCGCGAAAAGATGGAGCGCATGGGGCTATCGGTTCAGCAGGTTGGAAGCGTACTAAACCTAGCCCTTGCCGGAAATACCGACCTTCAGTATGCCGAGGGCGATAAGGATTACGACATCAACGTAAAGCTCGACCAGTTTGATAGAAACCGTGTAGAAGATATCGGATCGCTCACCGTTTTGAATAAAAGCGGCCAGCTGGTGGAGGTTAGCAGCTTTGCTAACATACTCCAGTCGCAGGGGCCAAACAAGCTCGAGCGCTACAACCGTGTTCCTTCCATCACCGTTAAATCGTCGGTGTTCGGACGTCCTATGGGAACGGTAGGCGCCGAGGTAAAGAAGGCTATTGGCGAGCAGATTCACCCCGGGGAGATTACCATTGACTACAAAGGTCAGATGGAGCGCCAAGGCGACGCATTCGGTAGCCTGTTTACGGCAATCATTGCTGCTCTTGTCTTTGTTTACCTCATTATGGTAGCGCTCTACAACTCGTATCTCTATCCGTTTGTGGTGATGTTCTCTATCCCAGCGGCTATTGTGGGGGCGCTATTTGCGCTAGCTCTAACTGGCGAGTACCTGACTATATTCTCCATCATCGGTATGATTATGCTTATCGGGTTGGTGGCTAAGAATGCGATCCTTATTGTAGACTTTGCCAACAAGCAGCGCGAGCAGGGTGCTTCGGTTTATGACGCCCTTATTGAGGCAGGTAAGGAAAGGCTTCGTCCAATTATGATGACTACCCTTTCGATGATTTTAGGTATGATGCCTATTGCATTGGCATCGGGAGCTAGCGCCGAGAGTAAGAATGGCCTTGCTTGGGTAATCATAGGCGGTCTTACCAGCTCGCTAATGCTAACGCTTATCCTTGTTCCATCGGTTTACATGACTATGGATAAGTATAAAGCTAGGCTTAGCCGATTGGGGCATAGCAAAAAAGGGAAAGAGGATAGCAAGCAGGAGGCTGTAAAGGGAGTAGACGAGCATGGGGCTTAATTGTCTCCAACTCTTGTTGATGTAGAACTTTCGAACAATAGTATATCCAGTTTTTTAGAGTACCGGTTCTGCCCTTTAAATATTGAAGGGTAGGGCCGAACTCTTTTGAAATTCAGCTATTGGAGGAAATTGTGAAGCTTTTATTGATGAAGTTGGGGTTGTTTACAGGTATATATTCTTGAAAAAAGGGCTGCTTGCAATGCTGATTCTTCTTATCTAAAGCGGCTAAATCTGCCGTTTTCAGCAGCAAAAGTTAGGCTGTACCCTGTGTAAATCTTAGCCAGTAGTGTTTCCACTTTTATAAAGTTCCGTTCGGTAAATGTAGCTGGCATATGTTGTGTCGCATCTTGAAAGTTGAATAAGCAATGAAATCAAAAAGACTATTCTATTTAAATAAGATCTCCAACCTACTGCTCGAAAGTAGGGGAGATAAAATGAAAATTGAAGATATTGCCGCTGCTATTGGGGTGACAAAAAAAACGATCTACAACTACTTTGATAGCAAGCAGGATCTGTGCGAGTGTATTGTAGATAGCTATATCCGTGGACAGCTTAACCAGATTAGGGTAGGGATGAAGGGAGAGGCGCCCTTAGTTACCCTACTTTCCATCAACGAAAGAGTTTATAAGGCTTACGGGCATTGTAGGCTGCTGCTTTTGCCGTTAGGAGGGGTGCATCAAAGCGAGTCGTTTGTAAAATTGGTAGAGGAGTACCAGCAGGATCTTATTGAAATAACCGACTTTACGATAAGGAAAGGGATTAACGAGTACCTGTTTGATGCGGACATAAATACGACCCTCGTTAGCAAGTTTTACATTTCGGGGATTCAGGTTCTTTCCAATCCCAGCAGCTTAAAAAATCAGATGGCCGAGCTTCGGGTGCAGCATAAAGAAACGCTATTCTACCTGCTTAAGGGAATTTGTACCCCCAAGGGCATAGCCGAACTTCGTCAGATGCTTGATATTAAGGTTAGGCTTCGCGATGGCGAAAGGCGGGAGGTGTCGGTTGCTTAATGGTAAACCTTAGTATCCCAAACCTGCTATAAGGTGCTGTTATGGGCTAGAGGGTAAGGTTGGCTACACCTGCCATACTATACCGCGAACTAGTTGAGCCACTTTACCATCTTGCTGGCTTAATTATCTCTTTAAACTTTTCATATCCAGCTAAAGTCATCATCCCAAATTTAGCATTGGGATATGTTGGCTCTATTTTAAGAGTCCGAGGCAGGAACCTCTGACTAACGGGGGCGTTTACTGTTTATTTTGAAGAGAACTTCTCGCTTCATTAAAAAGGCTCTTGATAATTCTTTGTATTCGCTATACGAACATATATTTTTACATGCTTCATTAGTCTTATCTGTTTTTTGAAATACTAAATTTATTTTCTCACACGGAAAATTATGGCATTCTCCACAATTGCTTAGATTCTCCAAATGCTCACAGTTGTTGAGATTATAGCTACATGATTTTGTCTTACTGCATCCTGAACATCTTAACTCTTCAGGGTTGAGTATCCTGTCTCGAAAACCTAGCCTATACCACAAATCCGCAATCTCACCCAATTTAGATATATCGTTGTTTTTGGTTGCAATATAGCGTGGACATTCAGAGCATATATCCCCACAAATAGATATTGTTAAATTATCCATTGTATGCTTTTTTATATTCTTTTTGCTAAGCGTAGGCAGAGCCTACGCTTTTCTTATTTTTGGCCTTTGTCTGTATAGGACAGGCCAGAGGCCTTGGTTTCTAAAGCGGAACGAGGACGATCCGCTTAACAGGGGCTGAACTTCAGACTAACGGGGTTGAAGACATTTTTTATTTATAATCTTCTACAAAATCCCAAAAATCAAACTCGTGGATTATTGAAACTTTTTGACCCTTTTTCCTTAGCTCTATTGCTTTTTCAACTTTTCGACCATAACATGCAAATGCCCAACATGGATTTCCATTGTCACCTACAATTAAATAGTCCGTATTTTTTGAAACATTATCGATATAACTTCCTCCCAAATTATTAACAACGCTTATGAGTTCACTTCGTGGAGATCTCTTTGCAATACCAGTAAAACAAAAGCTTTTTCCTTTAAATTCGACTTGAGGGTCAATCGTACAAATTCCAGATATTAGGATATTAGATGTTTCATTTTCAATTTTTTGAGCTATATCTACTGTTTCTATTTTCGAATATTCATTAAAATATGCAAGTAATCGCTTCCGTTCATCATCATCAACTTTCCCATCGCTGAGGATAGATGTAACTAAACTTTTTATCTCGTCATAAGGATAATAAGAAATCAAATGTTCATTTCTATCAAGCCACTTATCTAATTCAAATATTTCAGAATCTTTTACTACTCCATCAGATATAATGCCATGGCAAATCCCCTGTAGCGTTTGTAAATCAGACGTTACTGCATTGTAATATATACTGTCATGTTCGTATTTTTGACAAAGCCAATATAAATCTTCTAAAGTGTCTTTGCGAATTGACGAGTTTTTTATTGATTCCCTTATTAAGAGCATAAATTCTTTGAAAGGATTTCTATTTATTAAATCATAGTGCTTTTGGCACCAATTATCTAATTCTTGTATCTCTATGTCATTGATATTTGTGTCAAAATTAATGCCCATTAAAATTCCTTTAAGCGAATTTATAGCTTTGTCTGCTTCACTTCTGCTTGTGAATTTTCTGAAATCCAAATTATCGTTTTTTTTCATAGCAAATGATATTTTATAGGCCACAACCATTGGCGTTACGGTCAAAATTGTTTGATTGTTAACTTAATGTCTCGTATTTAGAACTTAAAATGTCTTTTGAAGATGCTTCATTTTGAGAGAGATTTATTTTTTCAAATTCATCTTTGTCGAATCGATTAATAACTGCGATTAGTTTATTTAATTCTTTTTCAGCATTATACCACCAGTTTGTAGACCAAATTCGATGAAACATAAGGCCGTAAGGCGTAATAACACCTTCTCTAAATATATCCCAAGCATAAGCTTCATTGCTACTGTGATATTCTGCCCCATCGCATTCAATTGCAATAATTGGTTTCATTGTTATTTTTGACTTTACTACTAAGTCAATTCTAAAACCACCAATTTTATATTGTTGCTCAATTCTGTCTTCTCCTATTTTAGCAACTAAGCGATTGAATACTTCTTCCTCAAATGGAGATTCTGAACCTAGATTATATTCACTATCATACTGTCGCGATTCGCAATTATTATACAGAAGTTTTAAAATTTCTTTTTGTTCCTCAGTGTTGTTTTCGCTAATTGCTTTAGAATATGCTAGATAAGCATAAAATATTCCTCGTCCTGTATTTTTGTTCTCTCTTAATAGTATTGAATATTCGTTTATTCTCTCTTCTGGAATGGAGGTACATACAAACATTTTCAATTTGGCTCTAGTAATAATAACATTCAGCAGTTTGAAGCCGTTTTGTTGCAGAATAGGTCCGAATTGCTGTCTAAAGCTACCGTCTTTTCTTTTTCCAAAGGTTGTTGAAAGAATAATTATATCGCGTTCATCCCCTTGTATGTTTTCGAGGTTTTTTACAAATAAATCAGTACCGTACAATGAAAGTTTTTTGTCAATTACTGGATTCTGCCTAGCTTTTGTGATTTCCTCTAAAATTAGATTACGTTGATATAAATTAAATGTTGCTATACCTACAGAGGGGTATTTACCA
Organism: Alistipes sp. ZOR0009; assembly: GCF_000798815.1. Lineage (NCBI taxonomy): Bacteria > Pseudomonadati > Bacteroidota > Bacteroidia > Bacteroidales > Rikenellaceae > Alistipes > Alistipes sp. ZOR0009. Next base: position 15,100 of record NZ_JTLD01000055.1, read on the forward strand.
TTAGATAGCGGCTTAATTTTATTCAATAAAATATCAATCACATGTTTCGCTTCGTCAAAGTTTACCGAATCTTCGTATAAGCCTGAAACTTGAATATACTCGATAGGTTTATAGTCTTGCTTTGCTGGCATTGGAATTAACCGTTTACCATAAAATGCATGATTTGAGAACTCTATTAAACTAGGGTGTTGAGAGCGATAGTGGATTTTTAAAAATGAGGCTTCGTAATTGCAATTTTCCGCATAAACTAATAATGATTCACTGTCGGCTAAATCTATATTTTGTTTGATTTTTGCATTTTCTGATTGGTAATAGGTATCTTCCTCGTTATCCTCGTCTGTTGGTGTTAAAATAGCATTACCACCTTGGAAGAAATTTGAAGGTGGCATTTGTTGACTATCACCGGAGATAATTTTAATTTTACCTCTGAGTAACGCTGGAAATGTATCTTCGATTCGTAACTGACTAGCTTCATCAAAAATAACAACATCAAAAAGGCCTTCTTTCAATGGGATAATAGAACCACAAACACTTGGGCTTATAAGAAGAACTGGATAAAAACTTGTAAAAAGGTTAAAATCTGTGCGGATAATTTTACGTAAAGAATTTCGTTTCTCTCCTCTAGCTCCTCTCTTATTGAATAAGCTAATTATGTTTATTCCATTGCGTTGCGCATTTCTTACGGCATTGTGTTGTTTTTCAGACCAATCATTAACAATGTTGTTTTTTTGTACCTGTCGTAAATCATTCTTGTGATTAATGATTTCGTTCAAGTTATCTTCATTTTTTGGTAAATCTTTATGTTCATTAATTGACAACAACCAGTAAAAGTACCAAGTTTTAAACTGGATAATCCAATTGCTACTTTTAATCTCAATCAATGAGTAAATGACATTTTTTTGTAAATCAGTTAATTCTAAAATGAATTTTCTCCATGCATAATATTCTCTGAACTCTTTTAGATGTTCATTAATAACATTAAATGAAGAGATAATTTGATTTGTTGTGCTTATGCGTTCTGAGTGTGTGTGGCATGGTGAAAATTCTTTTTCAAAAATATTTGTTTCATATATACTTTTGTTTGTTATATCAAAAAGGTTCTCGATATTTTTAATATGTAATTCAAGTCCAGAATATTCTGGATGTATATTGTTAGATTCAAAATTGTTAAGATAGGTTGTTTTTATGCCTTCAATTTTATCGTACCAATCATTGGCTAATTTTTTTAGAAGTTCAATGTTTTCAATTACATATTTAAAATTTACTGTTTTTTCAATTTTAATAAAATTATGTTCGAAGTAGTTATAAACTTGTTTTATAGCCTTTATTTTACTAATGCTATCGATAAATAATCTTCTGTCGCATTTGATATTTTTTTGTTTTTTTGAAACAATACTCAAAATAGTTGTTAATGCTTTTGTGAAAATGTCATTTTTTAAAAATATATCTCCGTATATATTTCTTGAAACTGAAACAAATGTTGAAAATGAATCTATTTCGTTAGTTATAGATTTATAGTAGTTTAAATAATGATTGTCAAGCCATTTTTTATAATTTTCTACATTGAGGATCAGTTCTGCTCGTATATTACAGAACTCTTTAGTATAGAATATATAATTCTCTTCTAGTTTTAATTGAGCAACTCTAGAATTTTCATTTTGAAATAATTTGTCACTAAGAATATTTAGAGGGTGGTTCGTATCTTTAATTTCATAAAATAATTTTTGAGCTGTCTTAATTTTTTCAATAAAATCAAATAATTCATTTTCATCTTCATGAAATTTAAATTGCTTATAATCTAGTTTGTATTTAAACTCCCCGATTTCAGCAGTACTTTCGTATTTTAGAAACTCACCAACCAGATCAGTCCATCTTTTTCCTTGAAAAATTTTCTTGTCAAGTTGCTTGTGCTGATTGTTATACGATCCAACCTTATTTTCAAGGTTTTGTATTAGAAAATCATAGTTTGCTGTATTGTAGTTATTGTAAGATGATAAATTGTTGTGTCTGTCACGTACTGAGTTGACAATCCCGTCTCTGTCTTTGTTAATGTCTTCAATTACTGCGGCAAGTGCTCCTATTTGTTCACTTTCTTTTTCAAGATTATGCTTTATTATATCTAAGGCAGTCTTTTTTTCGCACACCACGAGACACTTTAGGTTATTTGCTAAAGCATTTGTTATTAGTGCGGTTAATGTTTGACTTTTTCCAGTACCAGGAGGACCCTGTATTATTTTTCGAGGTTTAGAGTTGAGGGTTGATAAAATTTCTTGTTGGCTTGGATCTGTTTGTACAGCACTATGTGCAGTACCTGGGAATTGCTCAACAACGAGTTTGTCAAATTGAAAATCAGAATAATTTTCTAAAATTTTATCTATATCACCAATAATGCTTTCTTTCTGAGCTCTAAATAGGCCAAATACACCTCCAAAGTAAATCCAAGGTAAATTGTTTGATATATTGTCAATTGTAGTAGAGTCAGGAATATTTTTAATAGGTTCTTTCTGTTTGTTAATTAATTCATTTATATATTCTTCGTTTGTATTTGGATTTAGTGCTTTAATGATTTTATAACATTCATCAACTAATTCTTCCTGATCAATGATTGCGTCTTCTAAGAGTTCTTCGTTGACTTGAGGGATGATTATATTTTCGTCTGTTTTCAGATACGATAGAAGAACTTCGTTTAAGCCGACTGAATGTATTTCTTCATCTGAAATCCTCCCATTTGAATTACGAACTTTGTTTCTTAAAATTGACCATGTGTTTACTTTGTTTGTTGCTTTTACTATTTCAAGTTGCCAAATGAATATTGGAGCTTTTATAATTTTTCTAGGATCTTGTTTTGAGGGTTTTACCAGCAGAGGATAGCCAAAACTAAAAGTTTTTATACCATGTTCTTTGTAGTTGTCATCATTCTCATAATTTAGAGAATTTAGCCGTTTTGAAAGGATACCTAATCTTTTCTGTACTTCTGGGGGAGTTTTACTTAGATTTACACTATCAAATGATATATTAAATTCAAAGCAAGATTTTGAGAATAGTAGTTTTAAGAATTCATTTGCAAACTCAGGTTTAATAATATTTAAATTAGATAAGTCTAATCTTGTAGCATAACGTCCAGGTAAAGCGTTTAAATGTATTGACTTAGTATTACCTCCTTTGAGTTTGTCTCGTAATGCTTGTATAAAATTTATGTCTATCATTGTCAGATTTTTAAAGTCCTAATTTACTGTCTCTGTTTTTTTACACTAATTTAGTAGTATTGGTGTATGCGTTCTATTTGCTATTGTTTTCGTCTTATATGACGTTGTTTTGTAGATGTACCAGTAGGGTCTATTCCCGTCAGCAAGGATATGCATGCTGCTGCAATTTTTCCCATTGTTCTCATTAAGTTTATGCGATATTATTGCTTATGGTTATTTTCTTGCAAGTTTGAGCGCCTGCATCCATTTCGGCTACCAATTTAATATTTATTTACAGTTTCATTTATCTTTTTTTCCATAATATTTAGTGCTATGGAGGATCGGGTGGAGGTGCTGCCTAGCGGTAGCTGCCGAGGCTGTGCTAAAGGGGATTTTAGTGGTGGCAGGTTGGCGGTTATGCCGTATAATGCTTAGGGATTTTATGGATGAGCTATATAGTCGGTATTGAGGCTATTCGGTAGCTATGGTAGGCTGTCCCGCTTGCAGAGTGCCGCCTTCGGTTTGCCTGTTACTCCTACAGAGCGGCCTGATGTTTCTAAGGGGCTCCCGCAAACCTTTCTAAACGAGAGGGGTAATGGCTGCTGGTAGCCTGCTGTTGCGACCTGCTGCCTTGTAGCTGTAGTCAGCAGGCTTAGTACTCCATTAAGCCACATTTAAGCTTCTTGCTGCAGGCTTAGTACTCCATTAAGCCATATTTAAGCTTCTTGCTGCAGGCTTAATACTCCATTAAGCCACATTTTAGTTTCTTGTTTTAGGCTTAATACTCCGTTAAGCCACATTTTAGTTTCTTGCTTTAGGCTTAATACTCCGTTAAGCCACATTGTAGCGGCTTGCTGCAGGCTTAATACTCCATTAAGCCACATTGTAGCGGCTTGCTGCAGGCTTAATACTCCATTAAGCCATATTGTAGCCG
>NZ_JTLD01000056.1 GCF_000798815.1 Alistipes sp. ZOR0009
CTTCGTTTCTTTTCATCCTTGAAAAGAAATGATGAAAAAGGAATAATATTTAGGTTAGCAGCCCTTTATACACCAATGTTTCCCTTGCCGCTCGCCGTAGCCAACATCAGCACACGAGGCTAGGTGAAGTCTAAGACTTCGAACAGCCCAAGTAGCGGTCCATCCAAAAGTAGCAAAAAAGCAAAGCGCAGCCGTTGATAAGAGCATCTGCATTCTGCTATTTTCTTCCCGCTACTTTTTTGGCGCAAAAAAGTAACACAAAAAACAGGGCGAAAATTAACTCGCACCGTCGGCTTATAGGTGCTTAGATTTTTGGAGAACGGTAGCAGAACGATTGCGGTTTACGATTTTGGTTACGGTCGACCTGCCGAGCGTTGCTCAAACAAATATTTTCGCCGTTGGCTGTGTGGCTAGCGCCACGGGTGTTGACGGATGGGAGCTTCGTGCGTTTATATAGGGTAACAGTCGAATTAAAGTTTAGCGAATAAGGTAGGCTCACGGGTTATGAAAAATGGCTTGTGAAAGATTTTAAGCAAACCTACCAGCCCGACGGCGGCAATGGTAGGCTTGGGAATATCGACCCTTTTTGTATCCCCATCGACCAAAAAAGTATCGGCATCGACCCTTTTTGCATCGGCAACCACCGAAAAAGCATCGGCATCGATACTTTTTGTATCTCCGCTCGCCATAGTCTACATCAGCGCACGAGGCTGAGCGAAGTCTAAAACTTCGACCTTGCTAAGTAGCGGTCTGCAGACCGCAATCAAAAGTAACAAAAAAGCAAAGCGCAGCTGTTAGGCGCTGCGCTTTGGCTGTGCAAGCTTACCGTTTAAATGCAGGCAAAGCCTGCCAACATAGCCCGACGGCGGCACAGCCGACCGCCGAACGTGCGCTGATGGTAGCCACTGCTTAATTAAGGTGGATGCGTTTGCCGTGGTGTCGGCTAAGCCGGAGTATGGGGCAATCATCAACCAGATAAACGAGGTTATTGAGGCCAAGCGCACCCTGCTCTTTGCCCGCACCACCCGTGCTGCCAACGATAGGAAGGACAACGAATCGAAATCGTAGCTCCTGCAACCATAAAAGCAAGGGCCGTGCATTGCTGCACGGCCCTTGCTTTTTGTATTTCTTGTGGAAGGAATTGCTAAAATAGCGTTGGCTTAACCCTATCTCTCCTGCCTAACGGGCAAGGCCGATTGGCGAACGGGCGGTGATGAGGGCTTGGGTTTACAGAAGCACTAAATCTGTATATCCAGCTCCTTAAACTTATCAACGAGTAGCCGCAACTTTTCCTGCTGCTCTTCGTTCTTTACGATCATATGCCCATTCTCCAGCGCATACAGGAATTCGTTATCCAGTACTGGAATCTTGGTGCTGCCTGCAAAGAAGTCATCTCCCAGCCCAAAGCGAGGTGCAAAGTAACTTACCCAACCTCCCGTTATCATTGGTGGGTCGAAAAGGCGGATTAGCATGGGTCTTAGCGCACCATAATCGGCCTTTAGCTCCTCTATGGCAATGGTGAGCAGCTGCTGATACCAGCCAAAATCTCTTGTAAAGCCTTTTGGTAAAGTAATCAGCAGCAGGTCAAACTTTCCACCCAAACCATAACAAAAGCGTACCTCCTCCAGCGGCTTACCTATGGTTGATATGTATTTATCTACTCCATAATGATCCTCGAAGTAGATATCATGCTTCACCCCCGGGTACATCTTGTTCAGGTAGTAGCGGTGCTCCTTGTAAAGGATGGTAGCCAGCTCTAGATTCGTAAGGGTAAGGTTGGGGAACGTGAGCGGCAGATCGTTCTTCTTACCCGTGTAAACCATCGTCTCGAACAGGGGGTCGAGCAGGGCAGCCCTTGCCTGTATCCGGTTAATGATGGAGGCCGCCTCGAAGTAGGAGGTCTTTTTAGGACTCTTCTTCACCTTTATTTCATATCTCGCTATTCTTTCTTCCATACGCTATGGCGCTTTTACGGTAATTGTTATGCCTTTAAGGTCTCTAGAATTTAGCAGGTTCTCTATTCCCCGCTTACCATAGTCTGCAACAGCGGAAGGAGCTGGGCGAAGTCTGTGACTTCGACCTTGCTAAGTAGCGGTTGGCTACGCCGAGCTCGCGCAAAGCGCTCGGCTCCTAACCGCACAATCAACCGTTAAATGTAGCAAAAAAGTAAAGCGCGGCCGTGGGTGGCTGCGCTTTTATGCGGTGTGGGCGGTTTGGCGTTTAATTGCGGTCAAAGACCGCTACTTAAGTTCGACATAGTCGCAGACTATGCCGAGCTCCGTTCTTTTGGTATACTCTACGGCGAACGAGGGGCTTTCCCATTACTTACGAACGGCATAGCTGTTTTGCGATAATTATTCCATTTCAAAAATATGCAATGTTCTATCGGCACAATGCACGTAAAGCCTGTTTTCGCAAGCTTTTATGTCCATTACAACTGGGTTTACGGGGTAGTCAATATCCATCGTTGCATGCCACTCCAGCTTTTCCGTTTCTAAATTCAATACGCCTACCTGAGCCCCCCGCTCTTGGGCAAAGTACAGGTAAGGATAGCGCACCTCGTAAATTGTTGGTGATAGCTTGAACTCTATTGTTGTATACCCGAGACTTTCCGCACCAAGAAACTCTTCAATGCTTTCGTCTAAAACAGCTAGCTCTTCCGACAGGTCTATTCTTCGAATTTGGTAGCTTTCAGGATTTAAAATGGATACTGTTTTTCCATACAACGCATATATTCTATCCTCCTGCAACCGGATATAGCCCATAAATTCGGAGGTGCGGAATAGCTCATACCCCGTTTCTATATCCAATACGATGGTGGCACGCTTATCCTCATTGTCGTATAGGTATATAAACAGCTTGTCCTTGTAGGATATTATCTCTCCTGTTTGGGTTACATCTTTATTATTCAGCAAACTTCCAGTATTTAATTGCCAAATAATTTCATTTTTATCAATATGATATAGTAGCAATACATCATCACGAAATGAAACAAATGAATTCGCACTAATAATGAACCTAGGACTTATAGAAGTACTATTATTTATATTGCTCTTAATACCATACAACAAGGAGTATACACTGTATGATACATGTTCATTAATAAAATCAATAATCCTAATTAGCAAATCAGTTTCATTAATTTGTAGTTCAACATAGGTGTCTTGGATGTCAAATAAAAATTTCTTAGTGCTGCTATCCCAATAGAATTTTTCATTAATCAAAAATCCGTTATTAAGTTTTGAAACTGTTTCGCATTCAAATTCGTCAAAAATAACTTTTGTATTATCGAAATAACTACACAGATGCTTGTTTTGGTTTAAGAAATAAAGAACATATTTATAGTCAAATAATACTTTCCATACATTCCTTACTATTTTACTCTGATTTAAATCCATAATTATTGAAAAATTAAATTAAACACAATATCGTTTCTCAGATTATTTATAAATCTGTCCACATAATTTAATTCCGTAATAAAATCATCTTTTGCTAATAGGGACCGAACTTTTTCATAGCCTAATTTTTTTAACACCTCCCTACCTTCAGAAGAACCCAAATATTCCATTACCTTTTCTTTTGTCAGCTTCTGCCCTTTGATACGCCATTGTAGGTTTTTCAGGTTGGTAATGTTGTTCAAATCTCTGTTTACAAACTCATCTAAGAACAAGCCTTTGGGAATGTCTCCCGATTCGTACCACTTGTATTCAATCAGCAAGTCGTCTGCCCCAGATTTTTTCACTACAATATCAATAAATCCATCTTCACCACTAAATTTTGCTACTCTGACTTCTCTGTTAACCGTTTTACTGGCAAAGGTAGCAGCATCTTTTTGGATATCCTCCAATATCCAGAAAATGGCCTGCTTGTTGGTTTTTGAATTTTTTGTAAAAGTAGAAAAGAACTTGCTGAAATCAGGACAAGAAACGTTATTCTTCGCTGTAAATGAGATGAAGCCATCCATATTATTCAGAATTTCAGCATATCCTACCTTCACACCCTCTTCGCCCCAGCCCCAGCCTGCAATCTTGCCAACCATATCATCTGTAAGCCCCATTTTGCTGAAAGACGCATTCTTCTTAAGCTTCATAAATGCCTCTAAGGCTTCAGGGCTCTTTGCTAGCACAGAATGGTACTTACGAATGTTCTTCCACGCATCAACCCCTCCATCTGCGTTAAGCGCATCGTACAGCTTAGCATCAGCATTTTTGAGGTCTACCATTATAGCCCCCTTCAGGTCGTCGTCAAGGGTGTTGACACCTTCCTTCAACGCCTTATACCTAGTCTGCTCAAGCATATCCATAGCGCAGCTGTTGTGCACCAGCACGCCAGGTTCGCCCACAAAGTAGTTGAGGTTATCAGCTACGGTAAAGTTGTAAACGGTTGCAAGGGTATCCTTACGGGCTACAGATTGTAGAATAACGGCGCTTCCGTTGGCTGCCTTAAGCGTGTCGCCCACATGCAGGGTGGCCGCCTCGCGGTAGCTGCCGCCAACGTAGAATGGGTGGTTAGGGGTGGCCTCAACCGTTTGCCCAGTACTTAGCCCAAGCAGCAGCAGCCCCTTTACCACATGGCGCTTGATGTTGAAAATTCGCTTCAGCTCGGTTTTGCCAGTTTGGTGGTTGTACGATAGCACCTGATCGGCGTCGGTTATGGAAGCAATAGGTACTGCACCATGGGCGGTTTGCACTGGGGTGGTAGCGGTAAAGCAGCCATACTCTTTCACTAAATCGTCCAGTGTTTTTGTTGCCGGCTCTATTTTTGCTACTTGCTCTACTTCATCGGCAAAACTTGCAATAGATTTAGCACCAGCTCCATATTTTTGGGTAAGATTTTTCACCAACACTGCTCCTTTTGCTCCGGCCCAAGTACCTACCGAAACAACTATAGGAATTGTCATGGCGGTTAGCTGCCCATATCTCCAGTATTTTGTAGGAACATCGTCCTTTACATAGTACTTCCACAAAAACTTAGAGGTACTCCCTACCTTTTTTGCCACCTCGGAGGTAATCCTTAATTCAGGTGGAGTTAACTTAGTTAACAACTCGTCAAAGTTATCATCATCATGCTTTTCGCTACTATGATATAGAGAAGAGATATCTTTAAAATAGCCAATGTAGCTATCGTATACTAGTGTTGCACTACCTTTCCCAAGTTGAATTAATCCAGTAACGATGTCTTCAATATTCAGTATGCTACCAAATTCGAATACCATCCCTGCCACATACTGTTCTCCTTTAGTTCTATTTTGAGAAGACTCTTCGCCAAACGAGCATTTGAGAACAGCAAGCATTCCTTGATAAATCGTAGTTCCAACTTCTAAAAGAATCTTGTCTAATGTTGATCCTGTGGTGTATATTTTGGAGCTATGCAACTTCTGAATGGCTTGAGCGACAAGTTCCCGTTGGCAATCTCCATTTACGGCAAGGGTAGACAACCATTCAGGTTGTTCAAAATCGAGCTGTACCTGAATGCTTTTGGTTGCATCATCGTAAATGACCTGTCCAGATGTTCCTTCAGGTTCTTTCTTTTTTAAATCGGCAGCATTTTTTGCATTAGGATTGCTACTATTAATAATATACAGCTTACAGTTATGTCCGAGTGCTTTGGATAAGTCTTCTAGTTTTACCTGAAGTTTTTTCAATTCTTCGCCAGTTAGGAAACTTACCCCTTTGCTGTTAGCTGAATAATCAACAACGTGAGAAAGTTTTTGGCTCTGCTGCTCTTCGCATGTTGAGCAAGGAAGATTTCGGGACGTCTTTATTAAAGATATGCAACTACCACTTATTACTTCGTCTCTTACGGTCCATCCTCCATATGTTCCTTTTAATTGATACTTATACTCCTCAATAGTTACCGTCTGCTTATTGCTAGCACTTTGAATATTGTATCCTCGTTTTATGGTTATAACAGTACCTTCTTTGAAGGAGTTTTTGAAAGGATAATGCTGCTTGTTTTTATTCACATAGCCGGCAAACTTAACTTGGTCTGCCCCCCACAGCTGTTCTGGAATATCTATACGATACTTCACTCCTCCTACTACAAATTCCTTCAGCGAGCCTCTTGGACAACTAATGTTATCTTCAACAAAGCACACTTTAGCATCAACCGGCAAACCAATTGGTTCCCCATTAGGTGCTAAGTAGTAAACAAGAGATTTAGTCGCCCCCAAATCCTCCTCGTCGGCGCCAAAGTTATTATGAGGCACGGGGTGGTGGATATGCTCCCACTGCCAGCGGAATAGCTCGCCGGTTTTGGAGTAGCCCATTAGGTTTTTAGTGTAGGTGTCGTACCCCGGCTCAAGCCACACGTGCTGCAGCTGAAAGGCGCCGTGGCCCAGCTCGTGGGCAATGGTCCAAGCCAGCTCGGAGGCACCCATCCCTGCGCTGCGCACAAAGCCAAAGGGCTTGCCGTAGGGCATGTAGCCATCGAAGGGGGCATTCTCGTCCTCGCCGTTCATGGGGAGCGATACGAGGAATAGGTAGTACACGTTGCTGGTTCCGAGCTTACGGTAGGTTTCGCTTTTGGTAAATGCGCTTCTTATAGATCGCATTCCTGCCGAGTAGCAGCTCATTAGGCTTTTATCCACCTTAAGGGCGTCGCTCACCCCTTCGGGCATGGGGAGCTTAGGCACATCGGTAACCGACACCTCTACACCTGCCTGCCGGTAGATGCGGGCAACCTCCGTTGCAACCTGGGCTGTATGAGCAGAGCCGACATCGCCAACTGGCACCAGTACCACCCTTAGGCTTTTCTTGGCATAGGCATCTATGCTCAGACGTCCAACGGCGTAGGTGCTGTCCCCCTTTTTCATCCAAGCGGTAAGCTCCTGCCGGCTGGCATCTGCACCTCCCATTACCGTAAGGTCTAGCCGATCTTTTTGGGTAGAAGGCGAGGCTGTATAGCGCATTCCGGTAGAAGTTACAAAGCTTAAATCCTTTAGATCGGAGCTAGCGGCATCGCCTTTAAGGCTAACCGAAACCACATCGGTGCTGCCTGCAGCAACCATCTTAGCCGGAACCATTTTCTTACTTCCGCCTACGGTAATCTCGTCGTACTTCTCCTTCCACACCTGCCCGCCTAGCCCGTTAGGGTCGTCGAATCCGTAGCGCTGATTGGTGGCTGCCTCGAAGGCTACCAGCAAGTCGGCGCCACTTAAAACCTGAGGTTTGGCACTTGGCACGCCGCCGCCGCTACCGGTAGCACCACCAGCCGCCTTACCATCGTACATTCCGAGGCTAGTAACGGCACCAGCATCGGATACCGAATAAACCTTACCGCCCGAATCGGCAATAATTATAGGTTTCCCCTCGAATGGTACAATGGTCTCCTGTCCGTCGGCCAAGGTCACCGTTATTTGTTTGTTAGCCGTATCCACCTTTATGGAGGTGGCATCCTTTATTTCCCCATCTATCTTTTTGGTGTCTTCGCTTGCCAGCAAGTCGCCCTTTTTCTCTAAGGTATTGGCGAGCTTTTGATTTTGCTCCTGCAGGCTTTTACTGATAAACTTTTCGATCCCCACAGTGTCGGCAACAAGGCTACCCGAAAGCAGCTCGTACTTCTGGTTTAGGGCAATACCACTAAACTTAAACATAATCTTGCGGCCACCAAAAAACGGGATCGCAGAGGTGGCTTTCCCAGTAAAGGTACCATCACCCTTTGCCTCCTCAACAACAAAAGGAACTCGGTTGGCCGTAAATATATCCCCAACAACGAGCGATGCGAGCTTAGGCGAGTTTGGATCGGGCTTGTAGCTTTCGGTTGGGCCACATTTTGCCTCTGGAATTTTTTGAGTTCTAAATTTTACGACGGGACCAGCCTCTCCGTATTCGGCACCAGTACGAGCAATTCCACGTATGTCGTACTCGGTATCGGGGGTAAGCTGCGATAGGGTTAGCATCTCGTCGTCGGCCTCAATGCTCTGCCACTCGCTGGCACCTGTTTTACGGTACTCCACCTTCATCCCATCTGGAGCATCCAGAGAAGAAACATTTTTCCACGTTACTTCTGCCGCATAGGGAGAGCTTACGCGGGGCTCTATCTCGAAGGTTTTCTTCAGATACTCAACGGCATCTTGCCCGTAGGTGAATGTTCTAACTGGCGAGAATCCATTGTTGGAAAAGAGGGACACTTCACGCCCATTCATATCTTGGGCTAGAGCCTGTATACGCCATGCGTAGCGCTTTCCGCGCGTAAGCTGAGCATTCATGGTGCTGTATGCAAAAGTAGGCATCAGCAGCTCCTGCTCGTAAAGAGGTTCGGAGGAGAGTACCTCCGACTCGGGGGCTCGGTTAAGATCCTGCAGCTCGTACAGTAAAAAGCGATATTTAGTAGGATTCAACCCCGGAAAATTCTGAGCTACCGTCCACGAAAAGAGCTGCGGCAATGCGTAAACTACGGCATTGGGCTGAGGCTGAATTAAAGTTGGAGGGGCACTTTGCTGTACCCAAACAATACACCTTGCCTCATTGCTTATTCGCACCTGTGGTCTGGTAGGATCGTATGCCCATACCAATATTTCGTACGATCCGGGACTTAAAGCCCCGCGACGTTCAAACTCATCCCTATTTGCCCCATTATAGGTTATCCCATCCTGAAATATCGGAGCAAACACCTGCTCTCCAAGCATTACAGGGGTACCGTAATGCAGCATTAAAGGATCGCCCAAATAGTCGGATCGGCGCTCTATTGTTGCGTTATTCCCTTTTATACGAACACCTATCCCAACCTCTAAAGTAGGCTGGTAACGATCGAGTAGCACAATGGAGCCCTTTAATCCATTGGCTTCGTAAAGAGAATGGATAGATCCGGGTAAAGATCCGGGAGCAGTTAAGTTTACTTGAATGGGGTAAAGCTGGGCCCAAACATTTGTCACCACAAGCAACAACCAAACCGCAATTAATACCTTTTTTATAGTACGGTACATCAGATGTATTGTATTATATCGTCTTACTTTTTTTCTATAAAATGCAGGTTATAGCAGCTGCATCACCGCATATTTCGCTAAAAGCTGATGGAGTATGTTGCAATAGCAGTAAGCTCATGCCCCCCCTTTACCTTAGCGGCCGCAAATCTTTTAATAAAAGCCATGCTCCCCGTGAATCTCTGCCTAAAGGAAACAACGCTCTTTCCGGCAGCCTCTCGTTTTTTTTGAGGCGAATAGCTGGCATTTAAAGCCGCATTTAGCACCTTCCCGCCAGCCATACCATTCAGCTCGGTATAGTTGAAACCACACGACAATGCAGAGCTGACCTTCCCTTTGTAGAATTGCTTATTGACAGACACAAATGGGCCATAAGCAAGGTTTTTCATACCTCTACCATTCCCATAAAAACAAGTAAATGATTCGGTAAAGGAGAGCGCTAGCGCCTTTATCGAGTAGGAATGCGACACAGAACCGTTATAGAAGTTGGATAAATTAGAGGTATCCCTATGAATTAGCTTATCGCTACTTCGCTGGTAGCTTCCACTAAACATAACCATCTGCCGCCGCTCCTCGTCCCCCAGCATCCTACTCACCCCCAAAGTGGCCGTTTGATTTACCTGATAGAAGCTGAGGCTATCCATCTCGTCTTTAAAAAAAGGATCATCTTTAGGACGCACCCTTGTAAATCCTGTAAAATTGGAGTAGGAAGAGTTAAAAGACCATTTTTCATTTGGAGCATACGAGGCGTTTAAAGAGCCAACCATTCTTAACTCCGAATTTTGTTCGCGTCCATTTAGGTTGTTACGCTCTACCCCTACATTCGCAGCAAGGTTTATCTTCCCCTCCTTAAGAGAAATGGTTTGTCCAACCGTTAGGTTATCGAAATTATTATTGGCATAGTAGCCTCCTAAAGTTTCGTAGCCTGGATTCACCCGCTCATACTTTAGCTCTGTGGTAGATCGTTCTATTCGATAACCCAAAGAGACGTTGAAAGCGTCGCTACCAATAGTGCTGCTATTTGTTTTTATGGCACTCCCCAACAAAGGGCTCCGGCGAGCAGCTCCGTTGGCTAAAAGATCATTTGTAAGAACGGTTCTACCATACTCCCCATCGAAGTATAGGTTACTCCACAACCGCAGCCTTAGCTGTAAGGTTACAACCAAATTCTGCCGTCCTTTTAATATCGTATCAGAAGGAAGTTTTATGGAATTTAGGTCGTCCTTAGCCGTAAATAGCGAGAGGTTTGCTCCCGTTTCATCTCCCTCGTATCCGAACTTTACGCCATATCCCATACGCTTAAAGCAAGGTGTATTACGAGCTTCTTCATTGTAAGCAACCTTCTCCTTGAGCTGCCCATACATAGCAGCAACTCGCCAAGGGCCTGGTGATAGCTCAAAACCGCCACCCAAAAATGAGTGCCCAGAAAGAGAGTAGTTCGAAAAAGACATGCTTGTATAGCCTCCGTAAAGACGAACCCACTTATACCTAGGTGAGAGCCCTATTCTATTAAATGGCTGAGCATAGCTTAATCGCCTGCTAGAGTAGGCAAAAGAAAGAGGAATACTCCAATCTAAAATGGATATCCCCAAACTCCCTGTCACGGTATACGAAAAAGGATCTCTCTTGCCAGCCCCTTGCCCACTGTAGCTATAACCTGTAAAGGTGGAGTTCAAACTACCTCTGAGCTTTACTGGATTTTTCAGATCAATACTACCTAAATCCTGCGCCATAGAGGCTAAATGAAAGCAAGTAACAGATAAAATCAACAATATCTTTCTCATCTAACAACCACCTTTACCTCTCTATACTCGTTTAGACCATCGGGTACAACCTTCACTATGTACATAGAGTCTCCCCTTTTTTCAAAAACAAGATCTCCTTCATAGTAATCAGCACCCTTTACCCTTATTTGTCGAACCAAAACTCCCAGTATATTATATATAAAAATAGTTGCACCTTTGGGTTCATAAAGCTCCAAGCGATACTTGGAGTATCCATCCGATGGATTCGGGTAAACCAGGAAGTTCTTTATACCCGTTGCCCCTAATACTATTTTTTGACTACCATCATTTAATACCCCATTCTTTACCTCGATGGTCTTTGCAACAGTATAAAGGCAGTCGCCATAGTGCGCCTTCATTACAATCTGGTAAGCCCCTTCGTCCTTAAAAGTTACCAATGGCATTCCATTTTCCTCCCCTACCTGATTAATTGGAATTCCTCCGTTACTCAAATCCCATTCTATTTTATCGGGTTTAGGATTACACAAGTCGACCAATACCAGCTTATCAGCAACCTTAGAGGAGGTTACCACCAAAAAGTTTGTAGAGATAGTTCCTGCTTTTTGCTTTATCGAGACAGAAGAAGATGCCTGACAACCGTTAGCATCAACAACTTTCGCCAAATAATCTCCGGTTGGGGCCGCTTGCGCTAACGAGATATTTTCAAAAGGCCTCTCATTTAAGTAGAAGGAATATGGCATAATCCCTCCTTGAGCATCAAAAGTCACCAGTCCACTTGATTCGCCAGGACATGCGTCTTTCCAATTTATGCTAAACAAAAGTTTTGAAGGTTCCTTTATTGTGGTAAAGAAATCTTTGCTGCAACCCTTAGGTGTAGAAACTACAACACCATAAACGCCTGGCAACAATCCAGGCATCTCGGACGAAGAACTTCCACTTTCATTCCATTTATAGGTATAAGCAACGCCTGTCTTATTGACAATGCTAATACTCCCATCATTCTTTCCAAAACAGCTAACATCTCTAGCATTTAAGGTCACATCGATAGGAATATATTTTGACGTAACGGTAGCACTCGTAGAGGCCAAACATCCATTGGCATCTTTTACTTTAAGCAAATAATCCCCTGTTCCTAAACCTTTGAATACACCTCCTTCGCCATACGTATCATTTGTATTAGCAAACTTAAAGGGGGCAACCCCTCCGTCTACCTGAAGTTCTACAAATCCATCTGATGCATTTGTACACCCTAGATCGAGATTGCTAGCTAAAATTCCGAGTTTAAGTGGAGTTGGTTCTTTTAATTCGACTTGATCAGTAACTACACAACCAAAAGAATCTGTTACCTTAAACTTATAAGCACCAGCTCCTAATGCATCAAACTGATTATCTCGTAAAGAGGTAGAAATTCCATTGTATTCAAAAGTTACATTTGCACCTCCACCCAGCGTTTTTACCTGCAGGTTGCCAGTCTTCGACCCGCTACAGGCTATATTAAATCCACCGGCATATACAGAAGGATGAAATTCGAGACGGAGAGGCTCTTTGGCTCCATCAACAATAAGATCCCCACTATACATTAAAGAACAACCAGTCTCGTCATCCACCAACTTTAACTTATAAGCATCTGGAGATAACTCAACCTTATCTTTAAAGAGGCTAAAATAATCTTTCACCCCTACATAAAGGCTCAACTGTCCACTCCCTCCTTCTGCCGCAGCTTCTAATGAACCTTTTGTTCCAAAACAAACCTCATCCTTTACAATAGCCTTAGTAATCTTCGGCATAGTTAGGATTTTCACCTCGTTCGTATAATCTGTACAACCATACTTTGTATCCTCCATTCGAAATCGATATAGCCCAGGATCAACAGGAATTGCTACGTTAGAGACATTACCTCCAACCTCAACACGAGTAGTATTATTCCAACCTCCATCCTGCAAACTCTTATTCTCAAGATCTAAATGGAAAGAACGCTCTCCTACAGCAAACTGACCTTTAACTTCGGCTCGATTATTTACGCAAGGATGCTGAACGTCTAGCACATAGTTTAGCGGAGCAAGAGTCTTTATTTCAAGATTGTCAGATTGAGCCATGTCGCTGCTTGCACAGTATTGCTTTGTATTCTCCACAACAACTTTGTAGTTACCAGCCCCATACTTTTCAAACATGACAGGTTCGTTTACCATATTCTTTTTCTCTACCCTTTCGCCATTTCTATATAAGTTTACCGTATAGAGGTTATCTCCAGTAAGATTCGTAGGTTTTACCGTTATTCTCCCCGAATTGCTATTAAAGCATGTGGGGTCTACAGATCCTTTAATGGCTATTGGCAGAGGATCGCTTATTTCCACTGAAGTATAGTACGAAAACTCACCAGAGGTCACCTCCATGTCGTATAGACCTTTGCTTAACCCCTCAAAAACCATATTCTTAAATGGAATCACCTGTCCATTCCTCTTCAAACGGTAAGTATACTCACCTTGTGGATTTACAATGGTAATCCTTCCATCGTTTCCTCCAAAGCAGGTCGGGTTAACTGCATTTTTTTCAAAACGAATTCCGCTACCAACCCCTTCAAAGGTATAGGTCGAGTTTGCCTCACAGCCAAGCATGTCTGTCATTGTCGCCCTAAAATCGCCAGTTTTCGAAAAGCGGTACTCTACTGGAGTATTGGCTGAAATAGGTTTTCGTGGGGTATTTTCTACATTATTGAGCACAAAC
Organism: Alistipes sp. ZOR0009; assembly: GCF_000798815.1. Taxonomy (NCBI): domain Bacteria; kingdom Pseudomonadati; phylum Bacteroidota; class Bacteroidia; order Bacteroidales; family Rikenellaceae; genus Alistipes; species Alistipes sp. ZOR0009. The sequence continues at coordinate 13,393 of NZ_JTLD01000056.1, forward strand.
GAGTAGGGGGCATAGCCTCCAACACCCTTTACTACTAATAGATTCTCGGTAACCTCTGAGTTTTGCTTCTGCTCCTTCCTATCCAAAAGAATACGAGGTTCGTCTGCAGCCTGATTGAGGGTAATTTCGGGAGAAACCATTACACATTGCTTTTCATCAGCAACTTCAAAGATGTAACTTCCGGCACTCAACTTATCAAATACGGGCGTGCTGCCCCATTTCTCCGCTCCCTTAATGCGATATTGATAACCACCCCAACCTCCTTCGGTTGTTAGGGTAACAATTCCTGTAGCCTCACCATGGCAACGTATGTGGTAATGCTTATCTAGGTCTTTTATTACTGTCGGTGCAGCATGAATCCTTAAAGCTAACTTAGGCTCAACAACCTCAAAATCCTTACTGTCCGCACAGTAGTGGGTTCGTGCCTGTAAGGTATACCTGTCTGCAGGTAAGAGATCTTTATGTAAATCAAACCTCCTGTATGAATCATCTGGTTCTTCGAGCCTCTTTATATAGTATTCTATCTGATTCTTATTACCTGTATTTACAAAGGATACTTCAATAGCAGACTTCTCCCCCTTACATTTTACCGGCTTAACGGTAATTTTATCTATCTTAACAGATGGGTTTACCTCAATATTATCCTTTTCGCCTAATAAGCATTGAGTACTTTCGTCAATCAAGCGAAGTTTGTAGGTATTAGGCTTAAGCCCACCTTTTGAGAAGCTATTTCCAAACCCAATATCGTTAAACTCAAACCAACTTCCATCTTCCTTTTTCGCTAAATGCCACGATACAGACCTAGTATTGGGCGTAAAAGATGCTGTAATTGCCCCACCTGTATTTTCACGACAAGCAGCATCAACGACAGGCTCGAGTGCTACCTCTTTCAGTCTGTAAACCTTAACATCTTGTTCCTTACGGCAACCATTGGCATCGGTAACAACGAGCTTCGAAGAAGCGACTGCTCCCAACTTTGCAAATTCTGCAACCCTACTAAAATCTTTGATTGTTATCTCCATAAAATTGGCCTTATAAGGAGCAACACCGCCTTCAGCGGTAACCTTTAGTACGCCATTGCCATTTAACTTACATTCGGGTGTAGTTAAGGTGTCTAACGTCAGCGCTAGGGGTTCTCCTATGATTATGTTAGGATGCTTGATTGAGCATTTGCCATTCAATATCGTTAAGGTATACACATCTGATTTTAGCCCACCAAACTCATTGCCAGATAGGGTATAAGCAGTACTGTTACTCCCTGTCAACGAATATTGCAGACCTTCGACCTTGCCATCTAGAACAACCTTACCCGTCATCGTCCCAAAGCAGTCGGCATTAGACGAAACCACCTTAAAGGTTTCAGGCATCCTGAAACTGCTGGTTGTAACGCTAACCTCAAGAGGTTTTGACAAACACGAATTCTTATCCGATGCGGTAAAGATGTAGTTTCCAATAGCGAGATTCTCAATAGTAGTCATATTGTTGCAGGAAACTTCACCATTCTTGCTCTTATAAGAAATGTAGTACTTCCCATTATCGGATGTTCCACCTTCAATTTTCAGGGTTACCTTACCTTTTGGCTCTTCTGTACACTTCATATCGAGCACTGAAGTATCTTCATCGAGCAATAGTGAAACCTCTTTAGGTTCATCCACCTCATATGATAAAGGGACTTTACACCCTTTTATATCCTCAATGGATATTGTATGGCTTCCCTTCCTTACATCTTTAATGATGTACTGGCTACCACCAGTATAACCTGCTATCGGAAGATTATCGATAATGAGATTTTGGTATCCACCCCAACCTCCTTTAACTAACACCTGTACCGCTAGCGGTTTACCAGAGCAGAGCATCCTCTGTTGGGTTCCTTCGGGAATCTCTAATGCAAGCGGAATAACAGGTTCTGATAGTCGAATATACTGGCCTAACTTTAACTCTGTTCCTTCCTTATCAACCACCTTTACCCAGTAGGAACTTGCTTTAAGAGACGTTGCATCTTCAAGTAAAGCATAATTTCCAACCTCTGCATTAGAAGTCGTGTAAAATGAATAGGGTCTAACTCCCCCTTCAACCTGCAGGTTATCTATAAGTTCTTTCCCTGTCAAGGCATCACCGCTACATTTTAGATAAATGGATAAAAATTCGTTCTTTCCAATATCTTTTATAGCTGCTGATAATGAAGGATTAACTACAATAGAACTCTTTTCGGCTCCAACACCCAACGTTTTGCCATTTACTATCGAACTAGCTAGTAGCCTGTAGCTGCCAGATTCCACGTTGTCAAAAACCTCATACAATTTGGATGGATCCATCTCCAATTCCTTTGGGTTACTCTCATCCCCCTTTTTTATAAGGGTAAGTAGATAGCGGTAGGAGGCTCCCTCAACCTTCGCCTTGTTAATTATCTTCAAGGTTCCTTTCGCCCCCCCTCTAGGATGGATAATTTCAACCTCATAACTCATTAGCGGAACATATGCAACGCCCAAACTCTGTTCGTAAGGCTGACTGCTTTCACACTTCTCAATCCGAATATGAAAAGTTCCCCCTTTTGTGGCATAAAATTTATATATCCCTTTATCTACATCGAAGAATGCATCCTTCCACCCCAGCTCTCCTTCGTGCCTATATAAAACCTTAGATATCTTATTTTCACCAGGATTAATTTTAAAGGTAACAGGTTGCTCGTTTACTTTCAGCACACCATTCTCCATTGTCTCGTACACAGGATTTACTGGATTAATGCTAAGGTTCACCTCGGTTGGCTCCAAAATCTCAACTATCGTTGGCTCTTTTGCTTCTCCCTGCTTATTCTTAACAACCAATGAATATTGACCTGCCTCTAAGCCCTCAATGCTATAAGAGTTTTTACCATCGCTAACGTCGCATCTAGTAGTATACTTTTTAGTAAGGTGAGTCATTTCAATAGAAGCCAACTCCATATTCGACTCTCGTCCTGCAAGGCTAACATCAACACTACCATTCTTTGCCGAAAAACAACTCGCACCATGTGGAGCCGTTCCTACTTTTAGGTTTTCAAAAGGTTCCTTAACGCTGTAGTCAAGCGTTACACCACACTTATCATTACCCGTTACGGAAATTTTATAGTTGCCCGGCTTCAAGTTCTGAAAAAGAAAACTTTCAGAATTGCTTACCCCCTTTACCTCCCCATTGAGGCTAAATGTATAAGGCTTAACCCCTTTTTCAACAACAACTCCAATTACCCCATTCGGAGAGAGACTGTTTGTTACTCGTCCATTTGTTTTTTGTACATCTAATTTTATATTAATGTTTTCTGAAACTACGGTTTTAAGCACAGAACTACTTTTGCAGCCATTACCATCTTCTACCCAAAACTGATAATTTTCTGGGGTCAAATTGGTAATTCCGCCACTCCCGTACATAACAGAAACCGTACTGTTATCTGTTTTCGAGTAAAACTTGTATCCTCCAACTCCGCCACTAGCTTTCAGTACAACCGAAGCAGGTTTCATACACCTATACTCCAGATCTTCGCTTTGAACCTCAACACCTACACTAGCAGGATTGACAAGCTTATAGCTATGTGTATCCGAACACCCTAAGTCATCCGTCACCTTAACCGTAATATCTTTTTCGGACTTTTCGTAATTTGCAAGGCTATACAAAATAGGAGAGTTCGGAACAAGGTCTGTCATAGGTCCACCATTCAAACTATATTTATTCTGTACTGTTCCTGAACTAACCTTTATAGGTATTATAGCTTCGCCATTATGGCAGGGTACGTTAATCTTTTCAATGCTCTTATCAAGCACTATAGGAGACTCCGCTCCAACGGTAACCTCTAGGATGTTCGACTCGAACCCGGTTTTCACATCCTCTAATTTGATATAATACTTGCCAACACTAAAGTTATCATCCGTTGGCTTGTAAACCGTAAAGTCCGGATTAGACGACTTTCTAACCTTCCACCAATATTGGCCAGAACCCTGATTTTTTGCTCCAAATGATGGAATAATTTTCCCGGAACATTGTGCAACATCAACCTTATTTTGTAGTTCTATCTGGGGTCTACCATAAACTGTAATGCCTTCCACCGTATGCTGATTTTCCACTCCACCACAATTTTTTCGCGTAAATACAGCCCGATACACACCATAGGGCACTGCCGATACGATCTGAGATGTAAGCATATCCTTGCTATCCACCTTTATATTGCCAGCATTGTACAATTCATAGCGGTACGCTTCGTAGTTCTTTAGTCCAAAGCTTATCTGTGTTTTTGCCTCATCGCTGGTATATGTAATATTAGGAGTGGAGACCTCTATATCGATTGGATTAATAACGTTAAAAGGCTTTATCCATGTATCTTTGCAGCTCCCCGTACGATACTTAACGATTGCCTTATAGCTACCCTTAGGAAACGAAGATTCAACCACATCATTTCCCTCAAATAGGCTAACAAGCCCATCAACCCTTTCTCCTGCATTGGTATGACTAACCGTAATCAGCCTACTTGCCCCAACACAGCCCAAACCAAACTGTGTTTCTGCACCTCCGTTTAAACTTATATCTATTGCGGGAAACGAAGATTCAACATTGAAAACAACATCTGTTGGGTTGTTCAACTCACATCCCGAATCCCCATGCTTATATCTAGCAAAGGCAAGCTTATACCCACCAGACACCAGCCCTTGCACCTTAAAATTCCCGCTAGTATTGCTGAATGCAACGGCTTTGCCATCTGCTATAGATGTCAACGAAGGGGCATCCACCCACCAACCGTCAGTGAGTTCTAAGGAATAACCTCCATTAGGGCCATCATGGCAGATTTGCTTATCTACTTTTTGAGATGTCGACAGAGAAGGAACAAATACGACTTTAATACTCTTTGGAACTGAAACAACTCTCCCATCTTCCCCTAATCCTGTAAATATAAAGTCTATTCCCCCGTCTTTAGTTAAGGTACAATCCACCTCTTTCATTGTGTTCGAAGAGGTATTATCTGATGCGCTAAACGTTGCCGATGTGCACGATACGCTTACCCCCTTGTTCAGCTTAAGCTTTATAACTCGAGGGGTATTGGGGCAAAAGTAGTAGGTGTTATTTCCCGTTTCGTTAACAATCTCAAACATTTTATTTCCAAAAGAGGGAATGGTAAACTTTCCCTCCTTATAGCACATTTGACCAGGTTTTACTATATATCCAACCTCTCCATTTATAGCAATACCATCGAGATCGTTTTTGTTAAAATAATCTACGTTTGATCTAGAAATTTGGATTATGGCCGTTGGATCGTTTAACTTAAAAAGGTGACCTTCAACTAAACTTGGATCACAATTAATTTTAAATGAAACCTGATATTTACTTAAATTACCAGAAGCACTAAAGCAGGGCATTATCTTCTCTACACCTACCGCTGTTTGCTCTTGGATTTCTACCTTTCGAAGTTTTTCTTTGGATACCTCTGAATACAAACCGTTAATACTAGGATGAGAAGAATAAACTGTAAATCCTATGTACATTTTATTATTAATATTCTGCTTAAGAATATTGGCAGGAATGTCACAAAAGTAGTTCTGAGTTTTTTCCTCTAGTATTTTCTTTTTGGTGCTATTAGTGTCTGAATAGTACCACCACGTATAGGTAAAGCTAGGATCTCGATACCCCGTTTCAACCCGCATGGGACTAACTCCATCGAAGCAATATGGATCATATGAACCGTTAATTACAGTAGGAGCGGAAGGTTGCAATACTTCCGTTTCAGAACAATTAATATTAACAAAAGCAGAACTATTAACCAAAGGGCTCCCTGTATATTCCTCTTTTTCAAAAGAGAATTCATTCTTAAATGGATTTATAATTCCATTTATTATTTTAACTCCAATAGGGATAAAATCAATATAATTATAATCAACAACTATCGAAAAATCACCTGTAAACGTACTTGGAATATGATTCAGTTTTACAACATCATCGTAATTCATATATTTATTAAATTCTAAACCATTATAAAAATCATCACTGCATAATACATCTTCTTTTTCAAATTTAAAAGAACCATTCGCACCTACTCGGCAGTAGTACTTATCTTGTATATCATGCGATAACCAAACGATCCCTTTTAACCGAAACTGAATAACAGGATCTTGTCCATTTGCTAAATGGAAAGCACAACTCCCTATAAAAAGTAAAACTACTTTAAACGCCAATCTCATAAAAACTAATCCTTTAAAAGAATACTTACAACGTCAATTTTTTCACCACTCTGCCACAAACAGCCATAACAGAATTACCCTTTTCCAAGTGATAACGTGCCAGAGGTATCTCCAAAGCCTCTCCTGCAACAGAAACTTCTTCTAAGAGTTCCATCCCTCCACCGTACGAACCATAAATTTTTATCTTCTCTGAGGCTGACTTCGAGCCTTTAGCAACCACTAACACCCCTTTTTTTCGGTTTAACTCAAGTGATAGATCAAACCCAACACTCCCTTTTCTATCAACCCTTTTGGTACTTTGCTTTGTAACATTTCCTTGCAAATCTTCAACCAGGAGCTCATATCGAAAAGGCATCTTAACATCAAGGAGTCTATCCATCCAGCTGTAACGTGAAGCACCTTCTGAGAATATAGACAACTCCACAACCGAAGAATCATCATATACCCGCAACAACCTATAATGCTTTATATCTATGCTATAGGAAGCATTCCACCGAACAGACAAGCTATCGCCTTGATCTAAAACTTCGAAGAAACTGCATGGGATTGGAGGTATTGTATCAGGCCGCTCCAAAACCAAAGCTTCCGATATATCCGAATGGTTAAAGCGAAAATCAACCGCTTGAACCCTGTAAACAACTTTGGAAGTAAGTGAATTTGAGATGGTATCTTGATAGAGCGAATCCGCAACAGTACCCACCAACAGCGGCTTGTCCATAATGCTATTCGATCTATATACCTTGTAGGCTTTCAAATCCGCCTCTCTATTCCTAGCCCAAGCCAGCGAAACAATTCCCTTTCTAGATACCTTCCCTATTAGTTTACTCGGAATCGCAGGGGGAATAGTATCAATATTATCCACAAACAGCGTATTCGATTCAACATACTCGCCACTCGTTGCAAAAGATACCACCCTATAGTAGGACGAAGATGAAAACTTTTCATCGACGTAAGACTCCTGATTTAAAGGAATAAGCCCGCTAATGGGCGTAAATTTACTTTTCAAACTTTCCGATTTCATTACCATAACACCATCGCCCAACGCCTCTTTTCCTTCCATTTTCCAGGTTAAAGGGAGTTTCCCTGACACAGGGACTCCTGCAGATAACCGAATTGACGGATTTACATCCGATGCAACAGAAATGGAGAATGTATTTGATGGCGCCTCTGTAGTACCAAACCATGTACACCCTCTTACCCTATAGTAGTACCTCTTATTGGGAAGGACAGTAGTATCAGAAAATGTTACTATACTAAGGTCTTTGCCATTCAGTTCCATTGGAACAAAAGGCTTATCGTTAAGCGATTTAAATAACAATGAATCAACCGATCGCTCTACCAAATAACCACTGTAAAAACTAGGTAAAGGCTTCCAAGAGAGAGATATTTTTGCTTTTTGCGTATTCCCTTCTAGTTGTATGCTAGGGAAGACACTCTTTTGTCTAATATTTATAAAAGAAACAGCTGGCTTAACCAAGGATGTATCTACTCCGCTAATTGAAACCCGATAGGCGAAAAGAGAATCGGTCCCAGCATTCACATCTGCATACATAAGTCCCAGAAACTTTGCTACCGAAGATGAAAGATCTGCCATTAGCATGGCTATCCCAAAGCGATTTTCCTGCTCGTTAATTTGGTCTGCTAGCGAGGAATATGGTTTCGAATCAGGGTATAGTACGCCCAATAGCGATTCCATCGTAGTGTCCTTCCTCGCTAAGTGATCAAGCGAATCCTTTCCAATAGTTTTTACCAACGCTAACCGCTCTGGAATCGGTTCCACACCCTTTCTGAATACGATTCGCTCTACTGTGCAACCATTTTTCATTGCCAACTTCCACGTCCCGAAATCAGAGGGAGCCCATCTTAGAAAGATCTTTCCCTGGTGGTAGTGCGTTTTAAGAAAAATCGTTCCTTCAGGTTTATCTGCTAATGCGATGTTCACTAAAAGAATGAAGAGCACTCCTAAGCATCGCTTCATCCAATTCCCCCATCTTTTCATATTATGCGTATCATTATTCATTATACCAATTCTTAGTAGGTTAGGTTTACCTGGTTAGACGTCGTCACCTCTCCTCCTGGTCGCACGTAAGTAATGCGTACCGGATATGCTCCTCGATCTGTAAATGGAAGTGTTGAGAATACAAGTTTTTCCAATGAAGGACAGATTGGCTTTTTATTAAAAAATGCGGCCGCGGCATAATCCTGTAAGGCGGAGAAATCACGATAAACCTCAAGGCCAAAGTTGTAATTAATTCTCATCTTATAGCGCCCTCCCTGCGGCCTAGATATCATATTCCAATCCATCATATTGGCAGATGTTATACTACATGAATTCACAGGAGGCACCACTCCGTCTTGTCGTTCTACGGCCTTACATGTCGAATAGACAAATGGCTTAATTTTCCCACTATACCAAGGATTGGACCCGTCTGCAACAGCCTGAACTCTAACAGCCCCTCCTTCTTCAAGTTCCGTATTATCAAAACCCTCATCTAGATTTTCGTCTAAGTAAAAGCGAGTATAAGGCGTATTTTCAAGTATTCTAAAGAACTTGTTTACATCTATCTGACTTAACTTCTCACCTAAAGCCCTGTATTTACTTGTTCTAAAATTAATGGCATAAAGTAGTTTTTCCTCGTCAACAGTTAGTTCACCTTTTGCCTCCTTAGAAGCTGTTGATATAGAAAGCGTATCGGCCTTATATGCTTCAGTAGTAGTGCTAGTAACATTCCGATCCAATCCTCTTACTTGGGAAGGAAACTTTACCAGCTGCAGCTCATATACCTTAGCAAGCTCAAGTTGTGCTGGGATTGTAAATCCGACCTCATTTGTTGAAGGATTAAACTCAAAAGGAACATTTATAGCCCCCTTATCCGAATTAAACTTGGCTATCAGGTTCCACTCTACTCCTTTTTCCTTTTTATTAAAAAGATACTCCATTCCTCTCCTCTTCATTTTAACATAGCCTTTCCCATACTCATCCCTATAGAAGTTGCACTGCTGCTCTTGAGGATAGGTGTATTCAACGTTGCTTGGAACAATATAATCTGGTGCTTTCCCTGTCTCGAAAGTAAATGATTTCTCTTCTACATCCAGTTTCCCTTCATGAGAGCAATCTTTCCAATCCCCTTGTGGCTCTTTCTCCTGCCATCTCACCTTTACATTCATGGTCACCTTACTTTGAGGAGGCAAAATTTCATCTGTATTCAGAACTAGAACATCTCCACTACCATTCCATACCGGACTACCAGCAACTTCACGGCCATTAGCCGTAACCTTAAACCCGTCCAGCAACACGCGGTAGCTCTTGCCTTTCGAATTAGGAGTATCCAAGGAAAATGTTTTATTCAAAGCCATATTAAATGCAACTTGAGGGGAAGCAAATACATCCACTTCCTTTGCACCTCCCTTGGGTGTTACATCCCCAATAACTTGGATATCAGCTAAAGCATTAGCACTTTCCTCCGGAATACACCGCTCACCAACCTCAAAATGATAGCGAATATTTCCTCTGACTAACCCACCCAATATTCTAAATCGTCCGCCTATGGTTCCATTTATCCAAGTTGGATTGGGTAACTCTGCTTGAAGTAAAGCGGCAGCACCAACGTCAAGAATATCGAACGATCGGCTTCTAAACTTTATGCCAACATTTCCCTGCATATATACATATACCTGTCCCAATGCATACCATCCGTTAATCCCCATAGAGCCTGAACGACCTTTACAGGTCGATTTCACATCACGCAACATAACGTCTAAACCACCACCTAATTTCAACTTAGCATAAAAAGGGCCGCATTTTCCCCCTGCCGACATGCTTAAACAGGACCCAAACCCAAAACATTTTCCACCTTTAAGGCTTGTCATATCCGGAGGAGTCACCTTGCCCAATAACTCCCTGCACTCATCTGGCAGAGAAAAAGATTCATTAACATCTCCTGCTATAAAATAAGATTTAGCCTGTAGCAAACCAAACGCTTCCAGCTGAATCGGTTTTGCTGGAGTTCCTATTTTAACATACCAAGACCCCGGCGCAAAGTATAACTCCGCATTTCCAACCAAATCATCGGCACCTGTCCCTCTTATTATGTTTAATACATTTACATAAGCTGCCGCAGAAGAATAAAATTCATTTTTCTTAAAGTTGTAGCTCATTTGCATCTGCGCCTTTAACTTTGCGGAACTTGTACCCGTGTTTATAAATTTGACCTCCCCATCAAAGCCAAGGGCTAAAATTCCTCCTGAACTCGAAAACTCAACCTTGAGCATGGTATTTGCATCTACTGCTTTTGCAAGAGTCATTCCAACCCCTGATTTTAAGCCCAAGGCAACATCCTTCTCTGGAATATAATCGTCAATATTAATTTTCCCATAGCTAACGCTTTTCTCCTTCATGTGGTAATATACCCCACCCTTAAAACTTGTAATAAAAAGAGGAGTCGTACCTAAAGGGATATTTAATCCTACGTCGGCACCGGCATACCAATAGTGATAGGAATCCTTTTTCCCAAATCGAATCCCCATGTCCACTCCTTTAATTATACCAGCTATAGAGCAAGACACTTGTCCTCCAAAACCATCTCCATAAACTGGATCATCCTCCTTAACCTGTATTTTCCCTTCAAAAGACAATGTATTCGCAACAGATGCGCTCAACGCAATTTCCTTAAGATCGAATCGCTTAATCCCCCAACCTAGCGCGGAATTATTTTTCCCTGCAGTCATCGATATTTGGCTTGTTCCTGATATCGAAAATCCTTTAGAGCTTCCGGTAGACTCACTTTGATGTAAAGCGACCGTCGAGTTAATATCCAATACCAGATCACCACCTGATTTTTTTGTGTCAAGATTATTAATCAATAAGGAAAAACCTGCTAGGGAGGCTATATTTGATTGATCATTCAAAGAAAGGCGAGAGACTCCAATATAAGGGCTAACGGTGGTAAGCATCAACTCCTCAAATTTAACATCCATTTTTAATGGCTTCCTGTCAATAGACATTTCTCCGCTAAGAATTGCTTTAGGAATCAACTTCCCGTTAAAAGAAGATACCTCTATTGACGAACTCTTATTGAGTTTAATTTTTGCACTAAGACAAGGGAATGAATACTCCTTATCGGTTGTAATTCCAAGCGCAAAATTGTAATTACGATTATGATTTTCATCATAAGATACATTAGCATTATAATCCATTGGCTCATCATTCAAATAAGGAACCTTAATAATACCATTGAATCCTGCTCCTATCAGCTTATTTTTCACGAGTTCCAAATTGAAACCCGAAATAGAAAAAGGCCAACCCATTTGATCCTTAGATTCGGAACCACCTATTACATTGCGAGTTTCCAACTTCATCGAAACTCCATCTTCATCTAAGATTAAGTTTCGAAGTGATAGCTTCATATTACTTGATGACGGAGAGAGTTCTTTCGGAAACGTTATATCGATATCGCTTAACGCAATTCCTCTCCACAATTCGGGACTCAAGCCTTCGGGAAAATAGTTTAAAGGAAACTCTACGCTAGAGGGGTTTGCTCTGTCGCTAAAGTCTAATGTGGCATGCTTCACATTAAAAACAAAACCTTTTATAGGTAATATCTGAAAAGGATCTAAAGAAACGTCAACTAGAATATTATTGGCATCTGAGATATCTACTGCAAATTTTGTAGATAAAACGCCAACCCCATCAGCCTTTACTGCAAAATCGCTAGAAAACTCAATAATCCCTTCAAGGTGGATTTTTTCTATTCCTTTACATGAAAATTGAGCATAAGTTCCTCCTTTTGATAAAAATTTCAACTTATATTTTCCATTATCAAGAACTGTGCAGTCCTTCATGAGCATCAACTTTACACCATCCGAGACTTCAAGCCCATGAGAATGAAATCCAACTCCTTTTGCTCCAAATGCTAAAGGGATCTTTGAACCTGGAAAGAAAAATTGAAAAAAGACATCAACCGTAGACCTGTTCGATGAAAATTCGGCATTGGTGACAGCAGCAACGTATGGTTTATCTCCAATTTTTCTAACAATACCGATAGGTAGTTTCATCTCCTTCGAGGGATCAAAAGTGTTTACCATATTACCGGTGCCACTTAAGGATTCAAATAAATGCATCACCTCATTTGCATCTGCGATATCTTGTGCATACGTGAGGTTCGAAAATACCAATAGCAATAAAACTAGAGATAGTAGTTTTATAATCTTCATCATTATAACCTAGAGGTTTGAATTTATCAAATGCGATGACGCAGAAGCGCGAAATAAAAGACCTAGTAATTGTAGATTTTCAAAAGATATTTCCCTTTATTATCCGCCAACCATTTTCGTGTTTTTTGTTGAGCAACTGAAAAATCATCAAGCAGCTCCCCAAACTCATCTACTTCAACAGGAAATCCCTCAATCCCCTTTGCAACTTCTGATATAACATAGTAGCCACAAGGGATAAGATTTGAAGAAGATGGATTCATCGATCTACATTGCAGCGAACCGTCTAAAAGGATTTCTATAAGCTTATCGTATATTTTTTTTTGTTTCACATAACCGAAATCTGGTAGTAAAAGAATGAGGCTTGAGCCTTCAGTCTTAATCTTTTCCAATCGAGAAAGGACTATCGAAATACTACCTTCATCTCCCATTCTTGCCAAAGCGAGCGACATTGACCATTGACTATTTGCAGATACGACCTCCCTAACTTGTATTGATTTTAAAGAGTCTTTCGTATTTTCACCTCCGATATAACCTAGCAATTTTAAATGCTCCCCTGAGTACCCGTTGCGTCGAGAAGATTTCAATATTTGAGAGATATCTTTGCTGGTAAAATAGGACGGTTTAAATTTTTTGAGCAAAGAAACAACGTTACTAACAACTTCTGGTTGAAAATCGTCGAGTCCCTGCAAAACAACAGATAAGGCAAATTGCTTAACTGGTTTTGGATCGGACTCCTCCACAAACCCTGCAAGCAAACGGTATGCTTCACCCCTAAAATTCTCATTTGAGTCTTTTGCATACCGAGATATCGACCTTAATAAGTCAAACTTATCAGACTCTTTCGAAAGAGACTCCAACGCATGCACATTGGTTTTTTGTTTCCCAAAATCTGAGAAATAAACATCAACATTTTTCTGAACCCCCTGTGCTCCAGCCACCAAAATCACAGAAAAATATGTTACGATTGATATTACTAATAATTTTTGCATACTATATTTATTTCATCACAAAGCTAACAATACAACCATCTCCATTAATTACACTATTACTATTTAACCATAAATATGTAGTATAATAAAAGAGAACGCACAATATTCTCAAAACCCTCACACATACCCCAACGAATAAATTTGCACAATAGCAGATTTATCACCCTCTAAATCTCCGAGCCTCATCTGTGACGGCATGTATATGCGACTCTGTATATTTATATCCAGTGAAGAGTGTAAAAGGTTATTGCAGTAGCAACTCCTCTCTCCAAAACCAACCCAAACTGCCTACAGAGGTGCTATAGCCTACATAATTGCTATATTTGCAGCCTCAAAGCAAGAACAGAGGAGGAAGATATGCCTACCTTTCCTATTTTGAAACACTATAAACCCAAATATAAGCAGATGAAAATTTTAAAAATCAGCATTCTACTCCTAGTAGTAGCACTTACCTTTTCGTGCAGCAAAAGCGAGGACCAACCGAAGCCCGACTTTTCCGTTCTTGGCCTATCCTCATTTACCATTAATGGAGTTACGGTAGATGTTAAAAATACATGCCTATCCAGTAGTAGTAACGAACTCTTGTTTACTGCAAGTAGAACAGAAAACAACCTTAACCTTCGGAGCTTTAAGGCTTGGTATGTTATTTTTATAAAAAAGGGAGTACAGCCCAGCGTTAGCGCAAGCAGCATCTACCCCGATGCTACGATTACGGTTACCAAAAAAGATAACTTCAACAATATGGAAACCTACAGCGTAGAGGTAAAGAGGGATGGGTATAAGGAGGTAGGAACCTACTTTTTCTCATTTAAGATTCTCGAACCAAAAACAGCAGCCCAGATACAAGGGTAAGCGGAACAATAGAACCTTTGTAGGATACTAATACAGGCTTGCCGAATAAAGTAAAAGCGGCGTTGCTCTTTATGATGGAAGAGCAACGCCGCTTATTTTATAAACATTCCTACCAGTTCATTACCACCCTAAATCGGGTAGCAGGAGGAACAACAGAGGTGTTAAAATCGCTATACTGAACATACAACCTTATCGATCCTGGCGCAAAATCGAAGTCGTAGGTCTCGGTCCACGCTGCCTTTCCGTCTGTTTTATGGGTTACGTAGGGCAGTGGAGCTTGTATATTATCCTTTGTATACATGTACACAAACACATTCCCTTTTTCGGCAATAAAGGTTGATAGCCGAGGTATTGCCAGATCGGCATAGTAGTAGGAGCTTGCTCCGTTTACGGTTCCGCTCAGCGTCCATTTAGGGACCGACCACTCCGATACGTCCCAATTAGTGCCTGGGCCGGGAGGTCCATCAGGCCCCATAGGGCCTTCTCGCCCTTCGCATCCTAAAAGAAGGAAAGCCACTACAAGTAAAGATAGAAGTCTTCTCATGATCTTCTCTATTATTTATTGAACATGGTAAAAAGTAAGCATCGGTCAACGCTTGTTGATGTGCAACAAGCTGCTAAACATATATAAGAAACAAATGCATCCCATTTGTACTAACCAAATATAGGAAAAAAGTTAAGCCAAACGCAGCTGGTAAATCCCATTTTAAGTAAAACACCCCTATAAAAAAGCATATACCCACAAGGTGTTACGCTTCGCGGAACTAATGAGGTTCATCCTGCAACTAAATTTTGACGGGCTCTACGAGTGCTGCGCTTGTAGGGTGTAATGCCCGTGCCGCCAGCTGTGTTTTAAGCCAATTTACCACAAGTATTGCCGCTACGCTTGGCTGAGATGCTTTTAAAGGCTATGTTTGCCCGCTGCCATACCCAAAATAAAAGTAAACATGCTTACAGCTATTTGCAGCAAGAGCACTGAGCAGCTCTTCAAGACGTCCATTGTTCAGCAAACCGCCTTTTGGTCGGTGGTAAAGGAGATGATGGGGGTTAACACCATTGCGCTAAACTTTAAGATCAACCGGTCGCACCTCGACAACGACCACCAAAGCCTTGGTAGCATAGAATCGGACATTCTGGTGGTGGTACAGCAGGTAGACAGCCTGTACTCGATTGCCTACGTACCCTACGGACCAGAACTCGAGCCGCGAGAAGATCTACAGGGAACCTTTCTGGAGGAGCTCTCGGAGTGCTTACGCTCGCATCTTCCTAAAAATTGTATTATGATTCGCTACGACCTGTGCTGGGAGTCGTACTGGGCCAAGGATAGCAGCTTTTACGACGAGAACGGGCTGTGGAACGGTCCGCCAGCGCATACGACGCAGGAGCTACGCTTTAACATGAACACCATCGGGTGGAACTTCCGCAAGGCACAAGGGAATATACTCCCCTCGAATACCATTTACTTGGACCTGCACAAGGAACCTTCGGCCATGCTCGACGCCATGAAGCCAAAAACGCGCTACAACATTGGGCTGTCGGAGCGCAAGGGGGTTACGGTGCGCTCGATAGGCATTGAGCAGATCGATGTTTGGTATGCGCTATACCAAGAGACAGCCGCGCGAAACGGCATTTACCTGCACGACATCGAATACTTTAGGGCGGTACTTATGGCCAAGGCCAACAGCACGCAATCGCCCGCCGAGGTGCTGCTGCTGGTTGCGGAAGCGGAATCGACACCGCTTGCAGCACTCTTTTTGGTGATGACAGGCAGCCGAGGCTCGTACTTGTACGGTGCATCGTCGAGCCGAGGACGAAACGTGATGGCAACATACGCGCTACAGTGGGCTGCCATACGTATTGCCCGCGAAAAGGGGTGTACCGAGTACGATATGTTTGGTGTAGCGCCACGTCCGGAGCCTTCGCATCCGCTTTACGGCCTTTACCGCTTTAAGACGGGCTTTGGAGGGAACCTATTTCACTCGATGGGCTGCTGGGATTACCCGCTTATTGGCGATATGTACACCTACTACACCTCGCTGGAGCTTAAAGGGCAGGGATACCATGTTAGCTAGCTGATTACGTATGGGGAATCGACTGTAGAATGGGTGGAATATGAGATGTGAGATATGAGATATGAGATGTGAGATATGAGATATGAGATATGAGATGTGAGATATGAGATGTGAGATATGAGATGTGAGATGTGAGATGTGAGATGTGAGAATTTTCTTATATTTTTTTCTTGCCATTCCTTTTTTGGCGCAAAAAAGGAATCGAAAAAACATGGCAAGAATTAACTCGCACCGTCGGCTTATAGAGTCTTAACTCTTTTATGTTTGCTGTAGATCGATTTAGGGTTACAATTTGGGTGATGGTCGACTCCCCGAGCGTGCTCAAACAGAATTCTTGCCTGCGATGTGTGGCTGCGCCACGGGTGTTGACGGATGGATGATTCGCTTGCTACTATACGATAGCTGCCGGACTAGGGAAACGCTTTTGAAAAAGATGAAATTAGTGTATGTAGTATTGTATGCAGAGCGTAGTAAGGACGTTACGCTCTGCGAATTTCTGATAAACGGGAGGTGGCTATGGTGTATTGGGACTTTTTAAAATCAGCAGCAATATCTTTAGAAGAATGCCTGCACATCCGACAATAACCATGAACAACCATAGCTTCCCCTTTGAGGAGGTATTGGGTATAACCCCCTTTTTTAGCCAAATACCTAACACTACCAGTATTATTGGCAGTATAAAGCCGCTTAGTAACTCAACCATTTTGCTTTTAAATTTACAGGTGATGCCACCTATGCGACTATCACCTTAGCTCCTAAAAAAAGCAGCAGAACAGGTCTGCTGCATTACGTTAATTCGTTTAGGCGGGTGCTAGCAATTCTCTTCGTGGTAGTTTCGGGCCTTTAAGACATCCCAAATGCTTACCTTATTGTCAATGCTATCCAGCAGCCACTTATTATCTTTCCTTATAAAATGGTAGGTATCGGTAAAGCTCTCGCGCTCCTTCTTCGGATTCTTTGTGATGCTGCCAGATTTTTCATCTACCGTATAATCGAGCAGCTCTCCTTTTATGTGGGCCACATAGGCGTCTTGCGAATTATCCAAGTAGTCTTCGCAACCAATTATCCTGACATCGGATACGAAGATACCGGATACGATATTTTTTTCGCCATTCCGTTTCATGAGCTCGAGCTGCAAGCTGTAGTCTTCGTATAGGCTTGGAGTAACTATATCCTTTACTTTTTCGATATTTCGTTCCATCCAGGCGTCCTGCATTCTAAAAAACACCTTCTTGGCGTTATCCCTCATTTGCTCAAAATTCCAGAAAGAATCTTGCTGGGCGCTTTCCTTGATTACCTTACGGCTTTTACCAACCTTAAAGAATAGGATAACGGAGATAATTAGCGTATATACTCCCCAAATGATTAGCCCAATTATGCCTCCCGATCCCTTGCCTCCTCCGCCTCCGGCACGAGCAAAGGCGTCTACACTAATAACTAGAACTGGTAATAACGCTAAAAGTCTAAATTTTAATTTAGTTGTCATACTATAAATGTTTATTCTTTTTTGCAATTTCCAACAGCAGCATAATCATACCTCGCAGCCATCATCGTCTTACGCGATAGGTGCCAAATGGTGTCCTATCTCATTAACTTCACCCTTATAGGCAATACCTATCGGATAGCTAAGATGAAACTAGAGCCTTGTACGAAAAGAAGAGTTCCAACTTTAAGAACAAAATTTTTGGGTTGATATAGCGTAGCATGGACGATGCGCCCAGCAGAAATGAAATTTCTCTTTTGCTAAGTTCTAGCGTACTTTTGCCTGCCAAAAGTAGCAAAAAAGCAATGCGCAGTAGTGAAGATGTATTTAACTACTCAATATTTTTCTTCCTGCTATTTTTCTGGCGCAAAAAGGTAGCGCAAAAAATAGGACGAAAATTAACTCGCACCATCGGCTTATAGAGCCTTAACTCTTTTATGTTTGCTGTAGATCGATTTAGGGTTACGCTTTAGGTTATCCTTAACATACCAAGCGCTGCTTATAAGAAAATACTTTCCTCCTATAATATTTTCTTGTCATTCCTTTTTTGGCGCAAAAAAGGAATCGAAAAAACATGGCAAGAATTAACTCGCACCGTCGGCTTATAGAGCCTTAACTCTTTTATGTTTGCTGCAGATCGATTTAGGGTTACAATTTGGGTGATGGTCGACTCCCCGAGCGTGCTCAAACAGAATTCTTGCCTGCGATGTGTGGCTGCGCCACGGGTGTTGACGGATGGATGATTCGCTTGCTACTATACGATAGCTGCCGGACTGGGGAAACGCTTTTGAAAAAGATGAAATTAGTGTATGTGGTATTGTATGTAGAGCATAGCAAGGATGCTATGCTCTACAAGGAAACTTTTAGTGCTTCCAAATACCTTGTCCTTTAATATAACGGTTATAGAACTTATCAGCAGAAGCGTTCTTAAAATACTTCTCTTTAGCCTCACTCTTTTGACCGCAATACTCCTCGTACCTATATTCGAAAACTTCACTTGCCGGATAATTTACAACTTCCTTTACGTAAAACTCATTTTCAAATCTAACAAGGCTGTCTGTACGACCAAGGCTATAGGCAATTCTATTGCTGAAAACAAGAGGACTCTGCTCTTTTGTATAATTCTTTGTTCTAATTCGTTTTTTTGATGGGTATTTAAATAAATCGCAATCTCGTAACAATGATTTATTAATACTATACTCCGAAATAACTTTTGATGTTTTGGATGGAATGCATACAACCTTTTCTTCGTTGTACGATACAGAAAAGCCTGAAGATGCCATTAATCCAACCGTATTAACTGCCGAAATCCTATCAGTTTGAACTAAGTCTAAGTAGTTTACACCCGTTACAGATCTAGTAGCCGAAACGCTGCGAGTAGATGCGGCACCCGAACTAGTTGAATTAGTAAATACCCTACTCCTATAATAGTTGTGAGAGATACCGTTAAGAACAAAGAAGCTCTCCTCCAAATTCAAATAAATATTATGGTCTGTTTTATTATAAAATTGAAAGCCAATATTACCACCTTCGCTCCATAGGTTATAGGAAACCTTGCAGTTATCATCTTCGTAAACTAAATTGCTGCTGGTAGCAGCCAACTCGTTAGAGGATGCGGTTTTATAAACCTGATAGTACGTTATTGACCCACAAGAAGAGAACAGAGCGGCTGCTAATGCAGCAAATAGAATTCTTTTTGTTTTCATTGATTAACAAATTATGATATAAGAAAATTTTTGTCGTATTGTGTAATAAAACTCGTATAACAATAACCTACAAATTACCGTTAAGGCCTGAGGACTTTAATGGCAAGAGTCTAGCAAGAACATCACGCTCTGCTAGGTTAACTATTGCAAGAGGCTCCTATAGCTTTATCCTCGTAAAGACTATGATGCGCTGCACTCTGAATCCAAATATTTTCATTCAACCTTAACACATCAATAATTTCTAGAATAGAGAGAATATCTGTATAAAATTTGCTAAAAGAATCATCCTCGAGTATTGATTTAGAAATGTTAGGTTCAAAAATAGTTTTCTCATAAATAAGAATAGAAACTTTACTTTTTGAAAAAGATACATATACTTTCTCCTTTTCTTTTAAAGAAAGTTTAAACTCCATAAGCCTCTCCATAAATGAGTAGGAAAATATGTAGCGAGCCTCTACTTCATCGGTTGATATTGTTCTAAATAGCACTTCAAACTCTGGATTTTCAAGAACAATATTTTCTCCCTTAAGTCCTTTCATGACATTGTTAATCTGATCTCGCTCTAGCGTTTTATCTTCAACAAATGTGTTGGCCAATATCTTTTTATTAAAATCGGCAATAAACAGTAAAGAGGGTTTAAAATTTGTACCCGCTTGCACATCGCCTTTTTGGCCAAAATTGAGCTCTACTATACTTGTTTGAACACCACGATAGGTCCCTTTTATATAATCTCTTACATTAACTTTTCCTTCTTTGAGCCACTTTTCCTTGAAAAGTTCAGTATTATGCAAATCTTCGTACGGAATCGTTTCTGGTATATATTCAAAAGAACTATCGATAAGCTTTATCACACGTTCGACAAATACACTTTTCTTGCTATTAAAATACTTCTCATAATCCAACCTACTTATTGTTAAGTGGTGCACAAGCAAAGCAAAAGCGATAAGTCCAAAAAAAGACAAAAAAGCATAAAACCCTGATCCATCTATAATACAAGAAAATACGACCAGCACTCCAACTCCAATTAAGACCTTACAGACGATATCATATACATACGATTTTTTTCTTATTAATTCCAATTCAGGATATTGAGCAACAAACTCATTTTGAATATTTTCTATTTCAGGTCTCATACTTTAAATAGCTCTTTTACATCATGATTTTTCTTCTCAGAAACTTCTATTTCAAACATATCTAACTGCTTATACGCCATTAATCTTGCAAAAAAACAAGATGGTATTGTTTCACATTTATTGTTATAAACGAGTACATTTGCATTATACGTTCTACGTGCTGCAGAAAGTTGCTCCTCGACTTCGTTTAAAGCTTGCTGAAGTTGAATAAAGCTATTGTTGGCTTTTAAATCTGGATAACTCTCGGCATTGAGCATTATTGATTTAAGTAAACGTGTTGATTCTGATTCTACTTTCACCAAATTTCCCTTTGCTCCACCTCTCAACTCAACTAACTTTAGATGAGTATCCTGCTCGTATGCCATATATTCCTTAACTGTAGCAACTAGATTAGGAATTAAATCAAATCGTTTTTTAAGCATCGCATCTATTCCTCCAACAGAATAGTCAACTCTATTTTTACTTTTCACTAAGCTATTGTAAATAGAGACAAGATAGACTCCAACTAAGCCAGCAGTAATGTAGATTACAATCATACAATTGTTTATATAATAGATAAAACTTTATTTTCAAGGAAACGTTAGTTGCGGAATAAATAACAAGCGCAACATAAAAAAAACATAGCCTAGCTTCACAGCCAAACAGGGTTAATCCCTCTTCTGGATCTTGCAATAGCCTGCATCAAGGATGATACTAGCAAGCAAACAAATTCAACGAGTAAATAGTAGGTGCCAATTTTCAAAATTCAAAAATAGCAAAAAGCAGCTCACTACAGTGAAGGCAGGCATGTGTAGTACAATATTTTTGTTCTGCTACTTTTTGAGCGCAAAAAACATGAAATAGATTAACTCTTTCTGTCGGTTTATGAAAGCTTTGAGATCTACGTTTCGCGGCAGAACTACATAGATTTAAACCTGAAGAAATGATTGTACTGTCGATTAACTAAAAAAAGTCTGCAAGGCTGGTGGGTATAAGGCAGCAAAGCCCGACCTGTGGCCGAGCGTTGTATGGTGGTGGAAAGGCGATGCTAGCAGGGTAGCCTTTCGGGTAGCGGATCGAGGCTGAGCTCGATGAGGGTAAGGTTGTGGTCGTTGACGGCGTAGTAGGCAACCTTGGTTTCGTAGCCGTTCATCTTGACAAATACGGTGTAGTAGCCGGACTTGACGTTTTTGCAACGGAAGATGCCCGAGGAGGTGGTTACCTTTACAAAGGTGGGCTTGAGGGGCTCCTTTAAAATTAGCGACTTGTCGGCCGAATACTTGTCGTAGATGGAGCCGTCCATGTCTAAGTAGAACTCCACGATAACGTTATTGAGGAGCTTGCCCAGGTGGTTGGTGATGAGGGCCGATATGGAGACTTCGCGGCGAATCCTAGAGGGTTTTATCTTGATGGCGTTAAATATCTGGTTTACTTCGACGCGGTATACGTCGGCTACGCCACGAAATAGGACGAGCACGTTGTCGAGGTACTCGCGCTGCTTGGTGCCAACCAGCTCGGCGCGGTTGCGTAGGGCTACAATGGCTGGCTTGGCATCGTTGCGCTCCTTAATCATCTCGACGAGCCGAGCCAGCTGGGCCTGCAGCGCCTTAAAGCTATCGGCGGTATAGTGCAGCGGTACGATGCTGGCAATGTTGGCGCCAATGAGCTCGACCAAGGATGTTAGGCATGTCACCACGCCCTCCTCGCCTAGGCGATCGAGCCCGTAAAGCTTAACGGAAGCCTTCTGCGTAAGCTCGATGTTCTTGTTGAGCTTGGCAATGGTTAGGAGCTTCTCTAACGGGGTAGCAATGGACTTGATGAGGTTGCTGCGCAGGGTGGCAATCTCGAGGGTATAGTTGGTGCTGTACGTTTTCAGATCCTCCTCTATGGCCTGAATGTCCTGTACCGTTTGCTCTAGGAGGGTAATGTTCTCGTCAATTTTAGGAACGGTGTGTAGCACCGGGTAGCTACGGTAAAGATTCTTTACAACTATGGCTTTGCCGTTTTGGAAAAGAAGATTTGGTAAAAGTTTTGGCTGCATCATCATTTGTTACAATGAATATGGTTTGACAAAAATTATCTTACACTAAAATAATTCTTTACCAAAAATCAAAAAAAACGCTAACGCAAAATCGCGACTTACACTTTTAAGCTCTTTTTGAGTTTTTGGTTACACATCGAAATAGCCGAAAAGACAAAAACCTACACTTGTGTAAACATATTTTATTTTAGCTTCCGAATTATCACATCGAATAATTTTTGCATTTTTTCTACTCAGTACCAAAATAAATGAGGTCGGAGCTGCAAACAATCTACTCAGAACAAAAAAAGATGAGGTCGGAAATGCTAAAACGGCATTTTGGGAGGTTGCAAAAAGTGTACTCAGAGCAAAAATAAATGTGG
>NZ_JTLD01000057.1 GCF_000798815.1 Alistipes sp. ZOR0009
GCGGCTAGCCGCAGGAAGCTAGCGGCTGGCCGCAAGGAGTTTGCGGCTAGCCGCAGAAAGCTAGCGGTTAGCCGCAAGGAGTTCACGGCTAGCCGCAGAAAGCTTGCGGCTAGCCGCAAGATGTATTAAGCCAGCCTGTAGCTGTATCTTTTAGCCCTGTAGGTCGCTGCTGCTGGCGGTGTACTACGCTAGTAGCCAGTGCTATCCTTGCCCGCCTTTGCTACGGCATTCGCTTGCGGCCTGCAAGACGATATGGCATGCCGCAGTAGTATACAATTCACTGCTACGCTCATATATAGTCCTCTGTAAATTGCGGAAGGGAAGCAGCATGGGCTTAAATGCTAACGATTTAAATGTTTTGTTGCTGCCGTAATAGGCTAGCTGGGTAGCATCAGAGAAGTTTTGGTGCTGCAGTTTCTACCATAAAGGGTAAATTTGTTGCCATGAAAACTATGCTACTTGTATTAGCCTCGCTGCTGGTGCTTCCCTCTTTTGGGCAGGAAAACCGTTCGGAGGCAGGCGGTCCGCCCACGCTTTCGGAGCTGGTGGGCTTTTGGAAAAAGGTGGAGATCCCCAACGAGCAAACGCTAAACAGGGAGAATCCCTGGCCTCAGAGGTACCAGTGGTTTGCCTTTTACGCTAACGGAAAGGTTTACTCCATGATGGCCAACGAGGATTCGCCTTTTACCGCAAAGGAGCTGAAGGAGATTTTTGATACGTTGCCCGCCGATAAAACGCCCTCCTACCAGCTAAACGGACAGTTTGTTACCATTGATAGCAAGGAGATTGAGGGTTACCGCGAGCTTTGGGGCGTAAACCTATTTGCTAAGGACGTTAACGACTTCCTAAAGAAGGGGTACCTAATTATGACGCTCGACGATGGTAGGGGCGAGATAATGTACTACCGGCTGCTAAAAAGGGTGGAGTAGTGGCTGGCTTTAGCTCTACATCTTTTACGCTTTAGCGCGCAGCGTTGCCGATAGGTGGTATATCCCTGCATCAACAAAAAGGGGTGCCACGTCGGGCACCCCAAAGAGCTATTACGGAAGGGCGGAGGCTAGCTAACCTTTTCGGCTTTTAGCTTCTGCTCTTCGTTGCAGCAGGTGCTACCCATTTCTGGTTCCTCTGCAGTAGTTTCAATTCTCATTTTGTAGAACGATCTCCATACAAAGTATAGTGCTCCGATAAGGAGTACGATACCCACGTAGGGAGCGTAAGGTCTAAAGTCGGGGGTAATGGCAATTTCCATTGCAAGTAGCCCAAACAGCGTGGTAAACTTAATAATTGGGTTGATGGCAACCGAAGAGGTATCCTTAAATGGATCGCCTACGGTATCGCCCACAACAGTTGCGGCGTGCAGGTCGGTACCCTTCTGCTTTAGGTCTACCTCTACCACCTTCTTGGCGTTATCCCAGCTTCCACCGGCGTTGGCCATAAATACGGCTTGGAATAGGCCGAATACGGCTGTACCAATAAGGTAGCTAACAAAGAAGGAGGTGGCGGCAAAGGCAATCTTAGGCTCGGCACCTACAATCTCGCGTCCTGAGATAAAGGCAAAGGCAAGGGCAAATAGGAAGATGGCCGAGAAGATGTTCCACATGCCGCTTTGTGCGTACTGGGTACAAATCTTAACCACCTCTTTCGACTTCTCAACAGAGGCTTTTTTCTCTGCGTTGGGGTCGAGGTTGATGTTACGCTTGATATACTCTACGGCACGGTAGGCACCGGTGGTAACTGCTTGGGTCGATGCGCCGGTAAACCAGTAGATGATTGCTCCACCAGCCATAAATCCGAGGATGGTCCAAGGGTTAAGGATGTTAAGAATAGCCTCTGGCTCTACGCCAAGCACGTTCTTAATTACAAGGATAAGCGAGAAGATCATGGTGGTGGCACCTACAACGGCCGTACCAATAAGCACTGGCTTAGCGGTTGCCTTAAAGGTGTTTCCGGCACCGTCGTTGGCTTCGAGGTAGTACTTAGCCTTCTCAAAGTCTGGCTTAAAGCCGAAGTCTCTTTCAATCTCCTTATCAACATCCTTAATATCTTCGATAAGCGAAAGCTCGTATACCGATTGTGCGTTGTCGGTTACTGGTCCGTAGCTGTCAACCGCAATGGTAACAGGTCCCATGCCAAGCAAGCCAAAGGCCACCAAGCCAAAGGCAAAGATGGATGAGTAGATCATTATGCTATCTAGTCCAAACGAGCTGGTGTAGAAGGCAATAAACATAAGAGCAATGAATACCATTCCTTTCCAGAATGCCGAGAAGTTACCGGCCACAAAGCCCGAAAGGATGGTAAGCGATGCGCCACCTTCGCGGCCTGCCTGTACCACCTCTTGTACGTGAGCCGACTTGGGGCTGGTAAAGATCTTGGTAAACTCGGGGATGATGGCACCACCAAGGGTTCCGCAGCTGATGATGATGGATAGCAGGATCCATAGGTTATCACCGTACTTAGCAACCACCGATGATGGTCCGATAAGCAGGTAGCTGGCACCAAAGGTGGCTACAATAGATAGGATGGAGGTAATCCACACAAGGTTGGTAAGCGGTTTCTCGAAGTCGATATCGTCGCTCTTGCTGTATAGCGCCTTACTTACCAGGTTGTTAATACCGAAAGCGGTCACCGAGGTAATAATCATAAGGATACGCATTGCAAAGATCCAGGTAAGGAAGGTTGCCTGTAGGGTAACTCTGGCTGCCTCGTCGATGCCGGGTACCATACCAACGGCCAAAACGATGAACGAGATAAGCGCAACGCCGGTAACTCCGTAGGTCTCAAATCCGTCGGCAGTAGGGCCAACGCTGTCGCCTGCGTTATCACCAGTACAGTCGGCAATAACACCAGGGTTGCGAGGGTCGTCTTCGCCAATTTTGAATACTACCTTCATAAGGTCCGAACCGATGTCGGCAATCTTGGTGAAGATACCTCCTGCGATACGAAGGGCCGAAGCTCCTAGCGACTCACCAATGGCGAATCCAATGAAGCAGGCACCAGCCAGCTCGCGAGGCATAAGCGTCAAAATGATAAGCATCATAATGAGCTCGATACAGATAAGCACCACGCCAATGCTCATACCAGCATTTAGCGGGATGTTAAGCAGCTTAAGCGGGTTGCGCTCTAGCGAAGCAAACGCCATGCGGCTGTTGGCCAAGGTATTCATTCTAATACCAAACCAGGCAACGCCGTAAGAACCTAAAATTCCTATAATGGTCCAAGCCAATATTAGCGCAACATCTGCTACACCTTTACTTTGTAGGTATCCAAAGTAGAATGTAACGCATGATGCGATAATCAAAAATAACCAAAAAAGAAACTTACCCTGCTGAATGAGGTAGGTCTTACACGTTTCGAATATAACATTCGACACATCGAGCATGGATTGGTGAGCTTTCGCCTTTTTTACGCGGATAAACTGGTATAGGCCAAATACCAATCCAAGAATACATACAACAACTCCCCACATTAAGATTGTGTTCTGACTCTGAGATAGGTCGGGAATTTTTAGGTCGGCCTCACTTGCAAATGATGCAAATGGGAATAGCAAAGTTGCTAGCGAAATAACATGTTTTTTTTTCATAGTTGCAGGTGCAAGATTAACTTCTACGCAAGATCAAAAATAGGTTTCACATTATTTTTATCATAGAAAACAGCCTCTTTTTTTTAGTTTTATTTGATGTTTAACAACCTATTTTTGGTTAATGTTTGCTATTCTATTTTTTGTAATTATGCCGTCTTTCCCGTTTGGTTTTGGGCGTAGATGATCGCCATCGCTTTTTTTCAAAATCTGTTTTATAATATCGCTTAACTCTATACTTTACCCTAACTTTGTAGCAATCGTATCTACAAGGAATTTCTGATGAGTATACTGTTTCTTATTTTGGCGGCATTCGTGCCGACCATCAACTTTTTTTTACCGCGGAGTAGGCATTTCTACCTCACCATACTTGCCCAGCTGCTGGTGGCCCTCTATTCGGTAACGGCGCTGGTGGGCTCGTGGACGGGCGAAGGCGAGCTGCTGCTCTTCTTTGGCGAACCATCGACTTGGGCGCTAAGTGCCGATTCCCTTTCGGCCCTGTTTGTGGTGCTTATCAACTTGGTATGCGTGCTAACCTCCATTTACTCGCGCGGCTATTTGTCGCCATACCTTACAACCAAAACGCGTAGCGAGCTGGCCATACATGGTGTGGCGCTGGTTTGGCTTCAGGTTTCCATGATTTTTGTGGTGCTATTCCGTAGCGGCTTCGACTTTTTGGCGGCATGGGAGGTAATGACCTTAGCTTCGTTTGTGCTGGTAATGTTCGAGGCCGAAAAGCGGGAGACATTCTGGGTGGGGCTATCGTACCTTATACAGATGCATGTTGGCTTTTTCTTTATCCTTGCTGGCTTTGTGATTGCCTACAACGAAACGGGCATTTTCGGCTTTGCCGCATTAACGCCCTACTTTGCCAAGGCGTCTAACATTCCGCTGTTTCTTGTTTTTTTGGTGGGCTTCGGTTTAAAGGCGGGCTTTGTACCGCTTCATACCTGGCTTCCCAACGCTCACCCTGCGGCACCATCGCACGTGTCGGGTGCCATGTCGGGTATCATGATTAAGATGGGTATTTACGGGCTGGTTAGGGTGCTCTTCTCCCTCCAGCAGCAGTATTTAGAGATTGGCCTAATCCTGCTAACCATTTCATTGCTTACAGGATTGTGGGGTGTTGTTAGCGCCATACTACAAAAGGATATAAAGAAGGTGCTTGCCTACAGCAGCATCGAAAACATTGGAATTATTGGCATGGGGCTGGGGCTTGGTTTTGTGGGGTTATACCTTCAGAGTAAGTCGATGGCGCTGCTTGCCTTTACGGGGGCGGTGCTGCACATCGTGAACCACTCGCTGTTTAAGCCGCTGCTGTTTATGGGGGCTGGCTCGGTGTACAAGGCCACGCATACCCGCAACGCCGACGATCTAGGTGGGCTAATAAAGCGGATGCCGCACACGGCGCTACTTTTCATTGCTGGCTCTATGGCCATCTGTGCGCTGCCTCCCTTCAACGGGTTTATCTCCGAATTCCTTATATATATAGGTATGTTCGACGGCCTGCTTGGGCAGTCGCTTCGCGAGATTGTGGTGCTAATCACCAGCACGCTGGTTTTGGCGCTAATTGGCGGTCTGGCCATTTTTGCCTTCACCAAAACTATTGGGGTGGCCTTTCTTGGTGCGCCTCGTAAGCCTAACGATCATGTCAAGGAGGTAGATGGCTGGATGCTGGTACCTCAGTACGTGATGGTGGCCTTGATGCTTTTTATTGGGATATTCCCTTCGGTGGTGGTAAAGCTTATCATCTCGGTGGTAGCCATGTTTCCGCTGGTCGATGCTTCGGTGTACGCCATTGTACCCATGCTTACCTCTACCAGCACCATCTCCATTTTGGCGTTGGCCTTTGGTGGATTTATTGTTGTAATCCTATTTATTAGGAGTAAGGTGCAGCAGGATGTGGTGATTGCTCAGGGGCCAACGTGGGGCTGTGGCTATACCGCTGTCGATGCAAAGCAGCAGTACACCTCCACCTCGCACGCCGATAGCATGATGGCCATCAGCAAACCGCTGGTTAAGGTTACCAAAGATTTCGACCCGCTGGACAAAATGGAGTTTTTCCCTCACGATGGCAGCTTTAAAACGGGTAGCAACGATGTGTTCGAGGATCTTGTAACGGCGCGTCCTACCAACCGCCTTACCAAGCTGCTAAAGCAGGCGGCCATCCTCCAAACAGGGCTTATACAGCATTACGTGCTATACGCCATGCTCTTTATATTCGGAATTCTAGTGCTAACCTACTTCAATTTAATATAGATGGTTGGATTTATACTTATTATAATAGCGGCATTATTTTTCCCGGGGATAATTGCTCGCACCAAAAGTATTGCCTCGGGGCGTAAAGGTCCCAGCATTCTGCAGCCTATGCGCGATATATGGAAGCTGTTTCAGAAGGGAAGTGTTTACAGCACCACCACCAGCATAATCTTTAGGATGGCACCTACCATTGGCTTGGCCTGCGTGCTTACCTCCATGCTGGTTGTTCCTTTTGGTGGAGGCAAGGCCATTCTCTCCTTTCAGGGCGATGTGGTATTCTTTGCCTACCTGCTGGCGTTGGGGCGCTTCTTTATGATTATTGGCGCCTTAGATACGGGTAGCAGCTTCGAGGGGATGGGGGCCAACCGCGAAACGCTTTACGCGCTGCTGGTAGAGCCTGCCTTCTTTGTGATGCTGGGCGTACTTTCGCTGATGACGGGCTTCTCCTCGTTTACCAACATCTTTATGCACTTCAACACCGTTGGCGACTACTCCATACTGTTGGGTGTCTTGTTTGCCTACCTTATTATTCTCATTGCCATGGTGGAGAATAGCCGCCTGCCTGTTGACGACCCCAAAACCCACCTAGAGCTAACGATGGTTCACGAGGTTATGGTGCTCGACAATTCAGGATTCGACCTAGGGCTAATACATACCACCTCTGCGTTGAAGTTTGGTATCTTCTCCATGCTGCTGGCCAACCTGCTTATCCCGCCAACCTGGAAACCGATATTTCAGTTTCTCTATTTTGGGGTGATTACGGTAGGATTTGCCGTTGCGGTGGGGATATTAGAGTCGTTCCGTGCTCGAAATAAGATGGGGAAAAATCCTCAGTACCTGCTTACGTTAATTGCCATTGGGCTTTTAGGGCTAATGGTTGCGTTAATCTTACTACAAAAAATAGCGTAGCGTATGGACTTAATGATTATTGTACTCTTTGGTGTTACGTTGATGTACATTTCGGTTGCCGAACGGTTTGCAACCTACGTAAAGCTGATTACTGCGCAGGGAATACTGCTTTTCCTTTTGGCATTTTCCGAGATATCGACCAACAACTTGGCCTCGCTCATTTTTGTGGTAACCGAGACGCTTATCTTTAAGGCAATAGCCGTTCCCTACCTGCTAAACAGCATTACCAAAAAGCTGAAGGTGGCTAAGGTGCATAGTAAGGCGGTTCCTGCCTTCTACTCGCTGGTGCTGGTACTTTTGGCAATGGGCGCAAGCGTGGTTCTTGCCGATATGCTAAAGGTGGGGCGTATCGAGAAGCTATTTCTGATTACCGCCCTCTTTACGGTTTTCACCGGGCTGATACTGGTGGTTACCCATAAAAAGATATATCCGCACCTGATAGGTTTTCTGGTGCTCGAAAATGGGGTGTTCATGTTTTCGTTGGCCGTTGGTTCTGAGATGCCGTTCCTTATCAATGCGGGTATCCTTCTCGACCTGTTTGCCAGCGTGCTGATTCTTGGAATTTTTGCTTCGCGTATTGGTAAGCGCCTTAACGACCCCGATGTCGAAGACCTATCATCACTTAAAGACTAACCATGCTGAACTTTTTTATTATATCTATCATTTTAATAGCCCTGATGCTCACCGTCAGGCGGATGTTGGTTAGCAAGCTGCTTTCGGTGGCTTTTCTGGCTAACGTTGGATGGCTTGTTGTGGGCGCATTCCAGAAGAAGGGGCTTACCGAGCTGGCCTACTTCTCGTTTGATAGTACGGCGCTGATTATGCTCTCGCTGCTCTTTATTGTAGCAGTTCCCGCATTCTTTCATAGCTTTATCTACTTCAGAACCGACTCCGACAGGGGTGTTCCGATGTATATCGCGGCGCTTACGGCGCTGCTTACCTCGCTGGTTGGGGTGTACCTATCCAACAACCTAATTGTGCTTTGGATATTTATGGAAGCTACCACGCTTACCGTGTCGGTGCTCATTTACCACCACCGAAGCGCACACGCCTTGGAGGCAACGTGGAAGTACGTATTTGTAAGCTCGGTAGGGATTGCGCTGGCCTATATGGGGATCCTCTTTATGGGGGCAATTGTTTCGCCTTCCGAGGAGTTTTCGGTATCTTTTGCCGGGTTAAAGGCGCTGGCCGCTAACGCTAATCCCGCCTATCTCCGTATTGCCTTCCTTTTTATGCTGGTCGGATTTAGCACCAAGATGGAGCTATTCCCTATGCATACGGTTGGTATTGATGCCAATACTATTGCTCCACCACCTATATCTGCCGTAATATCTACGTTAATGGTAAATAGCGGCTTTGTTGCCATCTACAGGCTCCTACGCGTGCTCGATGGTACTGAGGTTGGCTCCTGGGTTGCTAACGTACTTATTCTTTCGGGGATACTATCGGTAATTATTGCCGCAACCTACCTGCTAAAGTCTAATAACCTAAAGCGGTTGCTGGCCTACTCGACGTTGGAAAATATGGGGTTGGTTGCTATTGCCTTGGGCGTTGGAGGGGTGGCCAGATATGCTGCATTTGTACATATCATTGTGCATACCTTTATAAAATCTTCGCTCTTCTTTCAGGCTCGACAGGTGTATGCGGTGTATAACACCTACGAGATATCGAAGATGGGGGGCTATATTAAGCTTTACTCCGTTGGGGCGCTGGTGCTCATGCTTGGCGCTCTCGGAATAGTGGCCTTTCCACCTTCGGGATTGTTTGTTTCGGAATTTCTTATATTTAAAACGATGCTTGCCGAGCAGCGATGGGGATTATTTATTCTGCTGGCCCTAGCATTGCTCTTTTGCGTGTACGCCATTATTCAGAAGCTGCTGTCGGTGGTGTACGCCAAGCAGCCCGAAAAGCTGGCGGGCGAAGCGCCTTCATCTTTACTATCACTATCCCAACTTGTGCTAATTGGATTTGCCTTTTACATGTTCTTTTTCCAGTCGGGTGAGGTGGTTAACCTTATTAACGAAGCAATAAAGTAGGCTATGCACGAGAATCATCAATATTTACGGGTGGGTGGAAATCCGGTTGTGGTAGATCTGGCTGCTATTCCAGTGTTGGATTACGGACGGTTTTACTCGCAAACGTCGCATATTTTGCGAAATCCCGATTGCCGCTGTGTGGCCTACTTTGCTAAGCCAACCAGCACTACTCTCGATTTTTTTATGGCCATTTCCGACGAGCGAAATGACATTCTTCTATATCGCCATCAGTGCGAGCAGACACAGGAGCTCGAGGCGCTAACGGCGCAGCTTCCTGCCATGCATATCTACGAGCGCGAGATTGCCGAACGTTACGGCGTTACGTTCAGCAACCATCCGTGGCTAAAGCCTGTTCGATACCCCTACAACCGAGTGGCATCTGAGTGGATGGATTCCTATCCCTTCTACAAGATAGATAGCACGGAGCTGCACGAGGTGGGCGTTGGTCCTATTCATGCAGGGGTTATTGAGCCAGGGCATTTCCGCTTTATCTGCAACGGCGAAAAGGTGCTGCATCTCGAAATACAGCTGGGCTACCAGCATCGAGGCGTGGAAACGTTGCTGGCAGATGGTAGCAGCACGCTTCGTAAAATGATTATTTCGGAGAATATTGCAGGGGATAGCGCCGTGTCTCATGGGCTAGCCTTTGCGCTTTGTGCCGAGGCGTTGGCTGATGTGGCTATCCATCCGCAGCTGGCCCTCGAAAGGGTTATTGCGCAGGAGATGGAGCGTATTGCCGTACATATTGGCGATACGGCAGCCCTATGTGGCGATGTGGCCTATCAGCTGGGCTTGGTGGTGTGCGAGGCGCTACGTACGGTGATGATCAACACTACGCAGTTTTGGTGTGGTAACCGCTTCGGCAAGGGGCTTATTCGACCTGCTGGTACGCACTATCCGATAACGGCAGAGGTAAAGGCCGAGGTGGTAAAGAACCTCACCAAGGTTAGAAAGGAGTATCTGCAGCTTACCGAAACGCTGTTTGGCCTGCCATCGGTGCTTGCCCGTTTCGAGGGTATTGGCGAGCTGACAACCGAGCAGGTGCGTGGAATAGGAGCCGTTGGTATGGCTGCACGCATGGCCAACCTCGAAAGGGATGTGCGTCGTAGCAACCCCTACCTCGCCTATGCGTTCTTCGAGCATCAGCCCGTGGTAAAGGATGGGGGAGATGTGATGGCGCGTGCCGAGCTCCGTTCGGAGGAGGTTGCCCAGTCGATAGATAGAATACTGCAAATGCTCGATGGTGTTGACTTTGATGTTAAGGCAGCAACGCCTAACTTTAGCTTGCAGTATAGGCCCAACGCGCTGGTGCTTTCGTTGGTTGAGGGATGGCGCGGCGAGATTTGCCATGCCGCAATAACCGATGGCAGCGGAGCTATTGCCCACTATAAGGTAAAAGATCCGTCGTTCCACAACTGGTTTGCCCTAGCGCTAGCGGTACGCAACCAGGAGATATCGGATTTCCCCATCTGCAACAAGAGCTTTAACCTCTCGTACTGCGGAAACGATTTGTAGTAGGCAGGGAGTTGAAAGGAAGTGGTTTTACATCCCCCTTTAGCCGGTAAAGAAGCTAAAGCGGATTGAAGTTACAGAAGCTAATATATAATCCTCAGAGCAAAGCAGGCTCTACCTACGCTTCAGCATCCACGGTAGCAGGCCCTGTTCCGAGAATCAGGAGGCCGTGACGAGGAGAGCGGACGAGGATAATACGCTCGGCGGAAGATACGCAGCGTCGTGTCTCCAACACTATAGATAGAAGGTTATCGAAAGAAATAAAGACCCATGATAAACGAAATAAAGATACTACACGACCATGGCATACAGTACGTAAAGGATTTGCGCAACGCAATCCTTACCCCGCTGTTTCGTGGTCGACCCATCATAAGCGGTAGCGTTACCGAGGCCGATGCCGCATCGCTCGAAGCGATGTGTCCCAGCGGTGCCATCACCGCCGTGCCGCTAACGCTCGACCTTGGGAAGTGCGTCTTCTGCCGCGAGTGCGAGTTCGCCTTCCCTCATGCCGTTCGCTTTACCAACGATTACCACATTGCGGCTAGCCGTCGCGAGGATTTGGTGGTAAGGGCAGGAGAGGATAGGCCAATTACGGTGGATACAACCCTGCTTCGTAAGAAGGTGCGCAAGCTGCTTGGCCCTTCGCTAAAGCTGCGTCAGGTTTCGGCCGCAGGCGACAACTCGTGCGAGATGGAGCTTAATGCCAGCGGTAACGTCAACTTCGATATGGGAAGAATGGGTATTGAGTTTGTAGCCTCGCCCCGCCATGCCGACGGAATTGTTATCACGGGACCAATATCGAAGAATATGGCCGAGGCGCTGCAAATTTGCTACGAGGCCACGCCCGAACCCAAGATTGTGGTGCTGGTGGGCTCCGATGCCATTAGCGGCGGACTCTACGCCAATAGCCCTGCGCTCGATCGTAGCTTCTTGGAGCGCTACCACGTAGATCTATACGTCCCAGGAAACCCCGCTCATCCGCTTACCTTTATAAACGGGCTGATGGACCTGCTGGGCATCGAAGATAGGAAGTAACAGAAAAGAGGGAATCCTTGATTGGATTCCCTCTTTTGCTGGTAGGTATCATTACATGCTTACGGTGTACATGGCTGGTATCTTTATTCCACACCAGTAAGCGTAATGGTTCTGCTACGACTCTTTTATCAGCCTTTTGCTATACCAAGCAGAGGAGTAGTAGAGTATGCTAAAGAATATAATTAAGGCAATGCCTATTAAGTTGTAGTAGATTCCAAGAAGGCTAAGCAGGCAAAATACAACGCCAACCCAACGGCCCCATTTACCTATATTGTAGATTCTAAAGGCTATTATCAGCTTTTTTGCAAGTCGCATGCCGGCTTCTCTCTCTTCTGCTTGGCGGGCTAGCTGCGATGGGTCTGATTCCTGACCCCTTTCCACAAGGCGGTATCTTACGGCCTTTGCTTCAAAGTCAATTTCGTGAATCGATTCGCCCAATGTTTTATCTATTAGCATCCATATAAGCTCGTCGCAGGTTGTTTCTTCGCTCTCCGATTCGAGGGGAGTACCGCGCTGACTTTTTCTTTCTCCATCGTACTCCATCATTGAGCGGGAGAACTCTCCGTGCTTATAGTACTCGAAGGTAAATGCCATAGCCGTTTCCGAGAGGGCAAAAGTTAGCGTATCCATACCATCAAGATTATAGGTGTCCGAGCACATTTCGTGAGAGAGAAAGGCTATTGTTCCCTTTGGTCCAAAGTAAACGTCGCAAATACCCTCCTCTTTCCAGTTCGAAAGAGCCTCTTCGAAGGTTATATCGTCTACCTTTTCGAGCTTATGGTACAGCGCATTTTCAAGAAGAGCGAGGTTGTCGGACAGGTTGGACGATGCTACGATTCCTGCAATATTAAATCCCATATTCTTTTGTTTATATCAATTTCAGCTGTCAAAATAGTTACGGATAGAGCTTTTTATCTAGGCAACAACGGTTGATGCAGAATTGGATGCCCGATCAAGCCCCCCAAGGTGGCATTGCAGGATAAACCAGACATACAAGAATCTTGCAGCGCAGTGTTAGCGTATGTTCCTATTGGCGTTTGCTCGAAGCTTATCCTTTCTGATTTCCCACCACACTCTGAGTGTAATGTATAGCGATACGCGACCCGTACGTACAGTGGTGTGAGTGGTTCTCCCCGTTAGTGTTTATTGGCGGGGCAGCCTACTCGATTAGCATTTGTTTTTTTTAAGATACATATTTCAATACAATAATAGTTGAATTATCATTTAAGAAACCAATATAAAAATAATGGTTTTCTTCCTTTGGAATCTTACGAGTAAATGAATATTCAATGCTATTTGTTTTCAAGTTACCCATAACTTCATCAAATTCACGACAACCGATAAACTCTCCATTTTTTATGATTCTTTTGTCGTTATTTAATGCAGTAAAAAGAGAATTGTAATCTTTCGGAGATAATTTTATTAATGAAACAGAGGCGTAATCACCGTGAAAATATGGATAAGTAGCTGTTTTTCTTATAATTTTTGCCGATGATGGTATTTCTCGCAATGTTACATCCTTGAATTCATTGAAGTAAAACGAATCTGTTGGATATATTGCCGTATATATTTCGTAAGTTGTCCAAATAGGAGCTATTATCAATAATGAAATTCCAATTACTTTTAGGTATGTCTTTTTTTTCGAAATCCAACGATATATCAAGTATGCAATTACTGTCGGCAATGAAATTATCGCCAAAGCAAAAACACCTACTAAAAGTATGAACCCCCAAACAAATATCTTATCAATTATCGCTGCCATTTCTGTTTTTTTAAATAAATGCTAAGATCTCAGTAATCGCAGCTAGCTGCGATTATTTCCGCATTACCTGCAGCTCCTACTAGGTAGGATGCCGCTTCGAAAGTAGCTAAAATCTGGGAATAGATCCAAAAATGGCCTACTAGTGGAGCGTACCCGACCGAGCTTATAAACCCCAACCTAAAAGTATACTTTGTGAATAGTGGGCGGTTGCTCAAAGCCCTATCTTAGGTACGACCATTACCTTAGAACGGCTACGAAAAGGGGGGGAGGCCATGCTTACGTACTACGAAAGGGTTGCTTCTCATCTTAACTAACCGCTGTATACGCGATTCGTACGTACAGTGGTGTGAGTGGTTCTCCCCGTCACTTATTTATTGCTGAAGGGGTGGTCTACCCGATTAGCTGCTGGTCGTTCATCCATTATCAATTTCAGTAGTTTTAAATTCTTGGTTGTTTATGAGACTTTGTTTTTTAAGCCAGTAAAAATAACTCCAGATGATTGTTTAATCACTCAAATTAAACAAGTCTCGATAGTGCTTATGTTATTGGGAAATATTTTCTAAAAAAAAGTAAGTACAACACGATTGTAATCAAAATCCATATTGTCAATATAGTCTTCGAGTGATTATATTTTTTGTCTTTTATGAATTCTTTTTGATATTCATAATATTTATTATCTAATAAAACAATAAAATAAGTGCCTACATATGTAATCAAAAAGATTACAAGCCCTAATGTATAAACCTTTTTATCTAAATTTTGTAGTAGACCAATAATCAAAAAAATAATCATACCAAGAAATAACATAAACCATTGATATGAGAAAAATTTCAAGTTTTGATCATACTTCATTTGGTGTATAAATGATGGATAGTTTTTCTCCATCTGTTGCTTCCATATTTTAAATCCATACTTTAAAAACTTTAAATTTGATGCCCAACAAAATGGGTTTATATAAACCGTTATACTCCTTCCAAAATAATAAGCCAGCAAACAAATATTAAAATACAATATATTTATAAGTTTTTTCATAATGGCTATTTCAAAGTCTACAACTTTTAGTTTTAGTAGTCTAAATTAAGTCCAAGCTGAGTTTTTGGGGCTTGCTGCTAACATCTATCTATATGCCGCTAACTGCTATTATTTCCGCATTACCAGCAAGTTTTCACTAAGTAGGAAGCGGCTTCGAAGGTAGCCAAAATCTGGCAACGTTAAACAGTGTTACGTCTTTTTTGTGTGTGAATTGGACCCCAGCTGGGAATGCTGATTTCTACTGCGAAACGGCCTTTAGGCCAATGATGGAGCCTATTAGCGTGGAAAGAAAAACAATTCGCAAAAAGGTTGCGGGCTCTTTGAATACAAATATTCCGACTAAAACGGTCCCCACCGCCCCAATTCCAGTCCAAACAGCGTAGGCTGTTCCTATCGGTAGCGTTTGTGTAGCCTTAATTAGGAGCGCCATACTTAGGAATAGCGCAACAAGAAAACCTGCATACCATAAATACATTTCGTTTCCGGTAGCTGCTTTTGCTTTTCCTAGACAAAATGCAAAGGCTACCTCAAATAAGCCTGCGACAATTAAAACAATCCAGTTCATCCTTTACTAATTTGGGGTAAAGGTTTGAATTTGGCGCGAGATGTATTTTTACAAATGATAAAAAAGCAGGATGCTACCTGATTTCTGCTCGTATTCGGCTTAAGCTAACCTGCGTTATTCCCAAGTAGGAGGCGATGTGCCCTAGCTGAACCCGTTGAATGAGATCTGGATGTTTTTTTAAAAGGTCCTTGTAGCGTTCTGTCGCCGTTTTGAATTGCCGAGAAATAAGGCGTTCTTCAGTTTTTACGAGCTCCTGTTCTGCAAACTTTCGGCCCCAGTTGGCAATGTGTATATCCTTTTCAAAAAGTGCTTGTAAATCTTTTGTCTTTAGCTCATACAGCTGGCAATCCTCCAGAAGTTCTATGTCTTCGTACCCTTTCTGGTTTGCCACGTAGCTTTTCATTGATATAACCGTGTCGCCTTCCTTTCCAAACCAGAACGTTATTTCATTATCGGCCGTTTGGGCATATGCGCGGGCAATTCCTTTTTTTATGAAGTAAATGTTTGCTTCAACCTTGTCTGCTCGCAGCAGGATGTATCCCTTGGGATAGCTCACCTCCGTAATGCTTTTTTTGAGCATCTGCTTAGAAGGGGTTGGTAGTAAGTGGGTGTTGTCAAGTATTTGGTCAATGCTCATTTTGTATAACGTCTTATTTGCATCGCTCATTATGCTCCATTTGCCCATGCATAATGGCCTGTTACAAATGTAGAAAAATAGATCCATCAGCTGATCACCATTTCAACGCTTGGAAAAATGGTCATCCATCAGCTGTTTCCCATTTCCAGAAGTTCGGAAGTGGACACCCATCAGCTGTTTTTCATTTTTAGAAGCTAGGAAATAGCCACCCAACTGGGAATAGACCCATGGGCTACCAGTGCTAGCTCCAGAACTCCAAACTAAAACTACACTTTGTGAATAATGGGCGGTTGTTGGTTGTTTTGCTGGATAGATATTTCTTGTTGCTATTTTTTTGTGCAAAAAGTAGGACGGAGATTAAGTAGCACTGTTGGCTTATGGGTTCTTGAAACTTTCGGGGAGGGGGTGATAGAACTATTTTGACATTGGAGAACTCCTATTATTCATATGTATATGCTAATGCAGGAGGACTTCATGCTGGTATTAACTTTTACGTTACTTTTTTGGCGCAAAAAAGTAACCAAAAAACATGGCGGAAATTAA
>NZ_JTLD01000058.1 GCF_000798815.1 Alistipes sp. ZOR0009
TACTTTCAAATAGACCTACTGCTTTTTGTTTTCTTATTTTATGGGTCTTGTGAGGTTTTCTTTATGTTGGTTGAGTGGTGCTTAGTTTCCAATAGAGGGTTTTATGCTGTCTGGTTTACGATTCTTCTGTCCGCCAAACTTGTTTAAGTTGTAGCTAATCGAAACTAGAAAGGTTTGAGATACGGTATTGAATGTCGTCTCATCAATATAACTTGATGTTACCGTTCTTTTGAAAGGCTTGTATTCATTTAGAATATCAAATGCTAGCAATGTAATAGATAGCGATTGATCTTTTAGTAATTTCTTTGTTACAGAAGCATTCCAGAGTGACGATTTGTTTGAATCTTCAGTACTATTACCGTATTTTTTATCGATATCATAAGTTGATTTAACCTCTATCCCGAGCGGTAAGAAAGCTGTAATATTCCCGTTTAGAGCTACCGTACTATACTGGTTATTTGTTTTTACTATGGAGTTATTATTGGTTAATCTTCGATATTCAGCGTTATTGAAATTGTAACCGACATCAAAGCCAAGTTCCATAAAATTAAGCATTAGGTAGCCTCTTAAAGATTCCCCTATTACGGATTGGTTGTTGAATATTTTTATGTTATTAATAAATCCGGGTGTATGGCTATAGTTGAAATTGGTATATGCTGAAAGTTGGAGCTTGTTGTCGAATAATGATTTTCCTATCGTAGTTTGGTTGTCAATACTGTAAAGACCATTGACATTTACGGCTTGATAGTATGTTTTGCCAAGTTTGTCATCTCGGTAACTTTTGTTCTGGATGGAATTATGCGAGATGTTGAGTGTTGTAAAGTTATTGAGAGATAGGAAGGATGTGTTGCTGAAATAGTTGTAGCCAAGCAAAAAAGAGTGTTGTTCTTCCTGCTTTAGGTTAGAGTTTCCAATTATAATGCTGTTTGGTGTTTCTGGGTTTTGTATTGGATGTATTTGGTTGATAGATGGCTGGCTTGTTGTGCCTCTGTACGAAAAGTTAATGAAAGTAGACTGTTCTTTAAGGTAGGTAATATTAACAAGCGGAGAAATGTTCTGATAATTTGCAGAGGTGTCTATCCAGTTATTTCCTCGCTGGTTTAGGTAATCTATTTTGGAGTAGCTGATGTTTGCTCCAGCATTAATAGATAAGTTTGATTTGGTGAAGTTTACTCTTAATCCAGTTATGTCTGTTAGCCTTTTATTTTTTGTGTTTTTGGAATAGAGGCCATTTTTTATATCGTATTTCGCTGTATTGGCGTTGTAGTCGAACGCATTATTGAGGTTTGAGTTGTATTTGTAGGCTAGCTTATTGTTTATTTCTGCTGTAAAATATTTACCTAGGGGATGTGTATACGAAAGCTTAGTGCTAAAAGAATCGTTCTCACCTTTCAAAATGATGTTTTGGTCACGTGTCTCATTAGTGTTGGTAGCAGTGTAGAAATTTTCCTGCTTTGTATATTTATCGCTAGTATTATCCTCTTGGTTGTAGGTGATGTTGGCCGAAATCGTTTGTCGTTGCTTTCGTAGCATTTTACGGAGGAGCATG
This sequence comes from Alistipes sp. ZOR0009, assembly GCF_000798815.1. Classification (NCBI taxonomy): domain Bacteria; kingdom Pseudomonadati; phylum Bacteroidota; class Bacteroidia; order Bacteroidales; family Rikenellaceae; genus Alistipes; species Alistipes sp. ZOR0009. The sequence continues at coordinate 1,550 of NZ_JTLD01000058.1, forward strand.
TCAACTCCGTATTCTTTTGTATTGCTTGTTGTATTTGTTTTACTTTTCTCAGAGTTTAGTAAATCACCATCAGCCTTAAATTGATGAGCTTGTTTATTGTCCTTTGATACCCCTTCAGATACTTGTAAATTAGGTGAGAAAACGAGAGACGCTGTGCTGTCAAGCTTGTATTCTATTCGGGTTTGAATAGCATGTTTGTTGGTCGAGTTGTCCGAATAGGAAAAAAGATCGCTGTTGTATGTGTCTGAAATTTCAATATTTTCTCGATGGGATGATGTTTGTTGGGAGAGGTTGCTGTAGCCGTAGTTATAGCTGCCATTTACTGATAGCTGATTGTCGATTTCACTATTAAGTGTGAGACCTGCATTTCCTGATGTGGTAATTCCTTGCCTATTTGGGTTAGGAAAAGCTACGCTACCATTTCTTCCACCTCGATTTATATTGTTATACCCTCCCGTTCCAAATACTTGTGTAGAGCCTTTAAAACCTCCGATTTTAGCGCCTAAATCGTAGGTGTCGTTGGTTCCAACTCCAGCTCTTGCATTGCCAAAATAGCCATGCTTCTTGTCTTTTTTAAGGGTTAGGTTTATTATTTTTTCAGTTTCCCCGTCGTTGATTTTTGTGAATTCGGCTTGATCACTTTTTTTATCTACCAGCTGGATTTTATCCACAATATTTGCAGGTAAATTTTGGCTTGCGAGCTTAGGATCATTAATAAAAAAGCGTTTCCCATCTACCATTATTTGTGTTACAGCCTTTCCGTTAATTGAAATGGATCCATCTTTGTCGACTTGAACTCCAGGCAACTTCTTTAAGACATCTTCAACGACATCATTTTCCCGAGGTTTAAATGCGGAGGGATTAAATTCTAGCGTGTCTTTTGCTATTCGGATAGGTTTGTTTTTTCCTTTGACAACAATCTCCTCTAAGTTGATTTCTTTTCCTTTTAATTTTAAAATCCCTATGTTAATTGTCCCTTTTGCGCCATGAACAAAAATTTGTTTTGTATAGGGATTGTAGCCCATGTGAGATGTTTTTAGAATATATTTTCCTTGCGGCACATTTCGTAGCTCGAAATGTCCTGAAATGTCGCTTATGGTCGAAGATAGGATGCTAGAATCTTTTAGGGATAGGAGCGCTATGGCTACAAATTCAGCGGCTTTCTTGCTTGATGTGTCTGCAGTTGTTCCTACAATGATAAATCTATTCTGAGATAGGCATGGCATTGAAAAAGTAATAGCTAATAGCAAGAGAAGATGTTTCATAAAATTGGTTTGGTAGTGCTGAGTTATGTAAAACTAGCATTTTAATTGTATAGGTAACTTTAATCTAAAATATGAACGGCAAATAAGGGCATTAATTGCAGAATGGATTCATAAATCATTTTAAATGTTTTTTAAAGAAAAGGGTGCTGACCAGTTAAGGCAGCACCCTTTTCTTTATTATCGTTAACAGCTAAACTCTAATAAGGATCGATCCGCAGGAGTATCCTCCTCCAAAAACAGTAACTCCAACAAGATCATCTTTTTTTAGCTTATTCAAATTTTGAGAAAGGGCAATTGCCGTGCTTGCACAACCCGTATTTCCCAACTCTTCGATGTTTGCAAATATCGATTCTTGCGGAAAGTTCAGCAGGTGAGCTAGCTGAGATATGATTCTCATATTAGCCTGATGAGGAATGAGGTAGGTGATGTCGCTAAATTGGTATCCTTTAGATTTCATTGCTTCTTCTAAGCTTTCTATCATGTAAGTACACGCATTAACAAATACATCTTTACCAAATGGCATTACAATACCTTCGTGCTTAGGGATAAGATAGACACCTTGAGGTCCTTTCCCTACATGTCCCAGACCTTTTGTTGTAATAACCTCAACTTCCATGTCCGATTCCCGTTGTTCTTCTTTGGAAAGAAAAAGGACAGCGGCTCCATCTCCCCACAGATGGCCGCTTTTTTCATCAGAATCGTTGCTGTAGATGGTATTATTTTCAGACGCAACGACTATTGCCTTGGATGCTTTATTTAGAGCAAAATAGCCTTCTACAATCTCAACGGCGTTTACTAAGGATGAACAAGCGGAAGTTATAGTAACTGCGGCAGCATTTTTAATGTTAAATTCCCGTTGAATGACGTGTGATAGCGTTCCTACTGTATCGTGAGGAGTATATGTTGCTCCTACAATTAGATCGACTTCACCTATGGAGTAAGGGATTTTTGAGATGGCTGCTTTTACGGCTTCTATTCCCATGGAGTTGGAATTTTCGTTAGCAGCAGCTCTACGGCGTTGCTTGATGCCTGTGCGCTGAAAAATCCACTCGTCGCTTAACCCATTAACATTTAAAAAATAGTCATTATTTACCACTTGTGATGGCAAATAATGTGCTACCGCATTAATGTACATACTAAACTCGATAATGGTTTTACCTTAAATTATTGTTGTTGAAGATTCCAAACAAAATAACGCGCAAGATGTTGCGCTGTTTTTCCTGAGACTCTTCACTTGGGTTCATGTCCAAGAAATTGCTTTCGAAAGCCTTTAAGGTAACTAGCAAGTTATGAGCAGTTAAACTCATGTTTTGTACTTGAAAAACATTTCTTCGAATTCCATCATCAAGTACTTCAAGGATAACTTTCACCTCTTCCTTGTCAAATTCGCGACGAATTTGGTCAAAGTGAGCCTTCTCCTTGAAGAAGCAAGATTGTAATGCCGTATGGGTATACACTAATTCGCGTACGATTTGCATCCGCTTTACCATGTATAACCTTAGTTTTTCGTAAGGATCTAGCACCTGAGAAAAGCTTGTACGTAGGTTCGTTGCCATTTTACTGGATTCGACCTTGATTACCTCATTGTAAATCTCATCTTTAGATTTAAAGTAGGTATAAATTGTACGCCTTCCTCTATTGCAGGCTAAGGCAATGTCGTTTATAGTGGTGTTGTAATACCCCATCTCGCCAAAGACGTTTCGGGCCACCTCTATAATAGTCTCTCGTGTCTTACTAAATTTTGCTGTCATGATTCTAACTATTGCACACTTAATTAAAGGTTGTGCAAGATATAAGTTGTTTTTTAATTTCCAAAATAAAGGTTTTAAAAAGTGTGTTACTTTTACATAATAGTAGTAGTTTTTTTGAGTCAAACATCTTTTACTCAAAAAAAGATAGTTCAAATGAAGTCCGCAACTTCTGCTGCATACATGTTATTACTATACAAAATGTAATAAACCATATAAACGTACATAAAATATAAAAAATAGAAACTATTTTATTTTTTATTTTACGCTTAATCTTTATTAATGTATTTAGCCTAATAGTTGCTGGATAATTGTTGTAATGGCATGATGAATTACATTTTCATTCCATTCTTTATGATTCTGGCTCAATTTGTATTTTGTCAGTGCTATGATACCTGGTTATTTAGGAAGTGTAAGTATTGATGTTTATAGAGAAGAAGATGGCATTTAATTTTTTTATGGTGATAATTTTTAAAAACAAAAAAGGCAACCGGTAGGCTGCCTTTTTTGTTTTTTATTTTTTCATGCGTTGTTGTTGCTTTGCCATTTCTTCAAGCTTCTGTTGGAAGCGAGATTTTTTTACTGGCTTTTTACTGTTTTCTTTTAACTTGGCATGTATCGCGTCGTCGTTAACCGTTTGGCGAATAAGGTACGTTTGACCCAGCGTAAATAGGTTCGACAATAGGTAGTAGTAGCTAAGACCTGCTGCGTAGTTATTGAACCAGAAAAGCATCATTACTGGCATCATGTACAACGTCATAAACTTCATACCTGGCATTTGTTGGGTCGTATCTCCCATTTGTGCAGTATTAATCTTTGATGTTAAGTACAACGAAACAGCCATGAGTAGAGTAAATAAGCTTATGTGTCCACCATACAATGGGATGTCGAATGGCAAGTTGATGATCGAATCGAAGGACGATAGGTCATCAGCCCAAAGGAAGCTTTCTTGACGCAGCTCGAAGGAGGCTGGGAAGAAGCGGAACATAGCAATAAGTATTGGAAGCTGTAGTAACATAGGTAAGCATCCACCCATTGGATTTACGCCTGTCTTACGGTACAATGCCATTACTTCCTGCTGCTTTTTTAGCGCATCTTCCTTTTTAGGATACTTCTCATTGATCTTGTCTACTTCTGGTTTTAAAACCCTCATTTTAGCCATAGATAGATATGACTTGTAGGTTAGAGGGAATAGCACCAGCTTAATAAGCACAGTCAATATTAGAATTATAAGACCAAAACTGCCAATGTGAGACTCTAGAACGTCAAAGACTGGGATTACGACCCAACGGTTGATCCAGCGAATAATCCAGCCACCTAGCGGAACTACCTTTTCGAAGCCTTGATCGTACTTCTTTAACTCTTTAAAAAGGTTTGGTCCGAAGTAGAAAGCCATATCTACACTCTTAGTTGTAGGGTTAAATGGTACTCGGATGTCTGCTGTAAAGTTCTTAGTGTAGCCAGAATTCTCAGGGTTGGTGGTTTGGCTAATATCCGCAGATGTGAAGTTGTTCTTAGAAACAAGAATAGAGGAGAAGAACTGTTGCTTAAAGTTTATCCACTGTATTTTTGTGGAAACCTTCTCGCTCGCTTCCTCCTTCATTGGGCTTAACTCCTCAAAATCGCCCTTCTCTCCAGGAAATTTGTAGGCAATTGCGGTGTAGTTGTTCTCGTTTTTAAATCCTTTTTCCTGCTGAGGCGCAGTCATTGCCCATTTTATATCAAAGTCGGTGATACCCTGGGGGAACTTGTTCTGCATGCCAACAAAGTTGACCTTGTAGTCAACCATGTAGCTGCCCTTCTTTAGGGTGTATACAAATTCAAGGTAACTGGCATCTGCTGTATGCAGGCGGAAGGTTACCGATTTGGTTGAGTCTTTCCCTGATAGCTGGTCGCTTTTGGCAACATTTACGGGCTCGAAGAAGAACTTCGATGTAGAAATGTTTTGCCCCATGTAAAAGCTAAGGTCAAACTTGCTTTTTTCAGGTGTAAAGAGAACCAACTTTTCTCCGTTGTGGCGTTTGTATTTCAATGCCTCAACTTGAGCAATTCGTCCTCCTTTGTTGGAGAAAACAACCTTAATTAGATCGTTCTGGATTGTATAAAACTCCTCAGTTCCTTTGAGAGAATTAGCCAATGATGCTCCAACAACCTCAGTCATCGATGCAATTTCTGCGCTATCCTTGCTGGTTGTCGAGTTAAGTTCTGCGGTAGCGGCAGCTGGTTTTGCAGCCTCTTGCGCCTTCTTTACTCTTGCAATGGAGTCCTGCTGATGGGCTTGCACCTTTTGGTACTCTGCAGTTTGTCGGCTATTGAAATAGCTGAATCCTATAAGGATTGCACCTATTAATACCAAGCCGATAATACTTTTTTTATCCATTTAGATTTTGTTCTTTATTTACACATTTCTGCTTTGTGCTTTAGTGCGGCCTTCACAAAGGCTACAAAAAGCGGATGTGGGTTAGCGACAGTACTCTTGTATTCTGGGTGATACTGTACGCCAACAAAGTATGGATGCGACGGAATTTCAACGACCTCCACTAAGTTAGTTTCTGGATTAATTCCTGTAGGACGCATGCCTGCTCCTTCGAACTGTTCGAAGTATTGGTTGTTGAACTCGTAGCGGTGGCGATGACGTTCGGATATTAGCTCCGATTTGTATGCCTTACTTGCTAACGAATCCTTCTTTAAGGTACAAGGATAGGCGCCTAGGCGCATGGTACCCCCCTTATCGGTAATTTCCTTTTGGTCTTCCATTAGGTCAATTACAGGATGAGGTGTTGACACAACCATTTCTGTCGAGTTTGCTTCGGCGAGGTTTAGCACGTTGCGGGCAAATTCGATTACGGCGCATTGCATACCTAAGCAGATTCCAAAGAAGGGAACCTGATTTTGGCGGGCAAACTTAATGGCGGCAATTTTGCCTTCAATGCCTCGATGCCCAAAACCTGGAGCAACAAGCACACCGTGCACATCGCCAAGCAGCTGCGCTACGTTTTCCTCTGTGATTTTTTCGGAGTTAACCCACTTGATGTTTACTTTGGCAGAGTTTGATGCTCCTCCATGAATAAATGCTTCAACGATTGACTTATAGGCGTCGTGTAACTCGGTGTACTTTCCTACCAAAGCAATAGGCACTTCATGCTTTGGGTGTTTGATATCATCAACGAGCTTGGTCCATTGAGAAAGCTCCACCTCGGTGTCTGACGGAAGGTTTAGCTTGCGTAGAACGGTTAGGTCTAACTTCTCCTTCAGCATTACTAGCGGTACTTCGTAGATTGTTGAAACATCGATAGACTCTACGACGGAGTCTTTATCAACGTTGCAGAATAGCGCTACCTTTTTCTTCAATTCCTGAGAAAGAGGTTTCTCGGTGCGGAGTACCAGAATGTCTGGCTGAACGCCTGTTTCTAGAAGCATTTTTACCGAGTGCTGAGTAGGCTTAGTTTTAAGTTCTCCTGCAGCAGCAACGTAAGGAACTAGGGTAAGATGGATAACCAGCGAGTTGGTTGCACCAAGCTCCCAGCGCAGTTGGCGTACGGCCTCTACGTAGGGTAGCGATTCGATATCGCCAACGGTACCCCCAATTTCGGTAATCACCACGTCGTACTTATTTTTTGTTCCCAAAAGTTTAATACGACGCTTAATCTCATCGGTGATGTGAGGAATCACCTGTACGGTTTTTCCCAGGTATTCACCACGGCGCTCCTTTTCGATTACCGACTGATAAATACGCCCTGTAGTTACATTATTTGCTTGAGAGGTGGGATTATTCGTAAAGCGCTCGTAGTGGCCTAAGTCTAGGTCGGTTTCGGCACCATCTTCGGTAACGAAGCACTCCCCGTGCTCGTAGGGGTTCAAAGTTCCTGGATCTACATTGATGTAGGGATCTAACTTTTGGATGGTGACAGAATAACCGCGAGCTTGAAGCAATCTTGCTAGCGATGCCGAGATAATTCCTTTTCCTAAAGAGGATGTTACGCCTCCTGTTACAAAAATGTACTTAGTCTGTGCCATATCGTTTTATTACTATCTATTCGGGTAGTTGAGTGTCAATCACGTTGATCTTATCCTCAATTAGCGCAATCTCCTCTTTTGCTTTGCGGATCTTGTTGTTAACCTCCTTGATCATCGCATCTGCATTTTTTGATTTTGCAAAGAAGCCTATGTTATTTTCCCATACGCTTATGTCTGATTCTAGTTGGCGAATCTTACCGATTAGCTTATCGCGTTCGGTACGCAGCTTTCTATCAGCTTTTGGGCCAGAATTTACGTCAACCCAGCTTTTGAACTTAACCATCTTTCTTTCTGCCTCATTCCCTTTTAATGCGTGGAAATGTGCATCGATGGCTTCGCGATAAGCCGACTGAATCCTGTCTTTTGCTTTCATAGGGACGAAGCCTATTTCGGCCCAACGGCGTTGGAAATCCTTAAGTGCTTCAAAGCTGTTCTCCACATTTTCTGCAACAAATGCCTTAATTTCCTCGATTAGGGCCTCTTTCTTTTGTAAATTTTCTTCGTACGACTTGTCGATTTCGGAGAAGTGGGCCGATTTGTTATTAAAGAAGGTGTCGCAGGCGGTGCGGAAGCGTTTCCAGATATCGTCGGCATGCTTGCGCGAAACTTGTCCAATCTTTTTCCACTCCTTTTGTAGGTTGATGAGCTCGTCGGTAGTCTTTTTCCACTCTTCTGAGGCAGATAGGGCTTCGGCTTTTTCGCAGATTTCAATCTTCAGCTTTAGGTTGGCATCAATTTGCTCCTTTAGTAGGGTATAGAAATCTCTCTTTTGTGTAAAAAACTTGTCACAGGCCTCTCTAAAACGTTGGTACACCTTGGCGTTTTCCTTTTTAGGGGCGTAGCCAATCGTCTTCCAAACCTTTTGCAACTCTACAATCTCCTTCGATTTGGTGTTCCACTCCTTGGTCGATTTTATTTCGGTAGAGGTTAGCTCTTCTGCCTTTTCGCAAAGAACAGTTTTGGCGTCAAGGTTGGTTTTTTGCTCATCGCGAAGCGATTCAAAAAATTCCTGATGTCTTTTGTTGATTTTGGAGGTTACCTCCTTGAATCGATCCCAAAGTGTTTCCTTAAACTCCTTCGCAACGGGGCCTATTTCGCGCCACTGCTCGTGCAATTTTTGCAACTTTTGGAAGGATGAAACAGGAGAGGGGTCTAGCAGAAACTCTTCTGCTTTTTCGCAGAGCACCATTTTTGCCTCGTAGTTCTTCTTGAGGTCTAGGTCTCGTAGCTCGCGATTAATTTTTATGTAATCGTAGAATTTTTCAACGAGGTAGTGGTAGTTGTCCCACAAATCTTTAACGTGTGCTTGAGGTACCTGCCCAACTTCTTTCCACTGGTTTTGTAGGTTTTTAAACTCTTGGAATGTGTGGGTGTGGGCCTCTGCCCCTTCCGAAAGATTTTTCAACTCATCAAGAATTCTTTGTTTTTCTTGGTAGTTTTTTTCTTTTTCTGCCTCTATCTCTTTGATTCGGGCTTGCTGTGCAGCCTTATACTCGGCTACAAGATCTTTTAGCAGTTGCTCTTCAGGGGCTTCTGGCGCCTTAAAGTCGGCCTCTAGTCCACCTTTTTCGAGGAATTCAGTTTTTAATGCTTGAATCTCGGAGCGGAGTAGCTTGTAGAAGGCAATTTTTATGGCTTCGATTTCGCGACGGGCTCCAACAGTAGACTGGTTACGAACTACCGTCTCTAAAGCTTTTACTAGTTCTGCCTTACTGAAGTTCGAGTAGTCGGTGGTGGCTGGTGTTGCATCTTCCACCTCTTCTGCCTCATCTTCTTCGCCAAGATCGATCTCGTTGGCGGCTAAAAGAGCTTCCTCTTCCGAAAAATCAACTGCCGAAGCGGTTGCTTCAGCTTCTTCTTCAACTTCAACCGCAGCTGAAGGGGTAGTTTCTAAAGTATCCTCAACAGGCTTGTTGAGCTGTTCCTCAGGAACTAGAGCATTTGTGTTCTCAGACTCCATAAACGCTAAGTTTGGGGTTCTACTAATTATTTCTAATTACTATTCTATTTGGTTATTGAACCAAACTGCAAATATAGTATTTACCAATCCTAATCGAAACTTTATTTCTGATAAAGGGTCACAAAGCGTTAGCTAGGTGTGTTAAATTGAATTATAGGTAGATTGGCGTTTATGGGCATCCTGTTTTTAGAAGTCCAGAATGGTACATGCAAATTTTGGGTAGAGAGACTGTTTTGCTTGGGACGTACTGCTTCGATTTTCTTCGCTTTTACTTACATTTGGGAAAACCTAACCGGAGTGGGATGTTCTGTGCGCGGTTAGTTCCGTGGCGTTTGGCTAAACTGGGGACATTCAGCCTTTTTAAAAGTCTTATTTATGAGAAAGATCCTTTTTTTGCCCGCATTTTTGCTGGCGATGGCTGCTGTCAGTGGGCAGGAGCCTGTTGTTTTACCTGTCCCTAAAACCGACGGAGGAATGCCTCTGATGGATGCGCTACGAATTAGGGAGTCGGAACGTTCTTTTGCCGTCGACGAACTGTCGTTGCAGGAGTTGTCAAATCTGCTATGGGCTGCCAATGGCGTTAACCGTACCAATGGAAAGCATACAGCCCCCAGTTCTATGAACTATCAGGAGATTGACGTTTACGTACTGCTCAAGGCTGGCATCTACCGCTATGATGCGAGAGGCAATACGCTGCACCCTATTGTAGGCGGCGATTTTAGGGCAGTGGCTGGCAAGCAGGATTTTGTTTCGACGGCTCCCGTTAACTTAGTCTACGTGGCCGATTTTTCGCGCGTTCCGAAGGGAGAAACAGAGGCTCAACTTAACGCTTCGTATGCCAATAGCGGCTTTATTGCCCAGAATGTGTACCTGTTTTGTGCTTCCGAGAAGCTGGCCTGCGTTGTGCGTGCCTATTTCGATCCCAAGGTGTTGGGTGAAACTCTTAAGCTAAGTTCTACGCAGCGGGTGATTTTAACCCAAACCGTTGGGAAAAAGAAGTGATGCCCGTAGATTTAAGATTTCATCAGTTGTGGTGTACGTAGCATGGGACAACCCCTGCGGTAATGAGAGACAGCGAACACCCCGACTTGTCTGATTTAGCTTTATTCGTAATCGACGTTTCTTATCTGGTTATCGAGGCTATTTCTGACCTTTTTCTCTCAAAAAGTTTTGCCTTTGAGGTTGTTTTGTGTTTAATAGAAGTTTGTAACCTTATTAATCTCCTTCAAGGTTCCCATTTATCCTAAGCAAGGTTCTTGTAAAAGTCTCATCGGACAATGGAGATGGTAGGATATGCAGCTACTACTTAGCGGGGGCTTTCTGTACGGCCGCAATTGCCTCTTTGACGTGGCTGCTCGATCCGAAGAAGGAACTGTAGATTTTTATGATACGCCCCTCCTTGTTTACCACGTAGGTAACCCTTCCGGGAAGCAGCCCAAGGAATGTTCTGGGAACCTTTAGTAGCCGTCTAACCTTACCATCCTCGTCGGAGAGCAGCCGATAGGGCAGGTGATACATTTTTTTGAAGGCGCGGTGGCTTTTTTTACTGTCGGAGCTAATTCCAATTACCTCAAAATTATTTTTTTTAAAAATTTCGAATTTGTTTCTAAATGAGCAGGCCTCTAGGGTGCAAATTGGGGTTCCGTTCATAGGATAGAAAAAAAGCACCATGTTTTTAGCGCCAATGTACTGATGGGAGCTGAAGGTGGTACCATCTTGATCTAGAAGCGTGAATTCGGGTAGCATTTCTCCTACTTTCATAGCTGTAGTCTTTAAGCGGTTATTCGTTTGTAGAAAGCCGATTTAATTCTTGCTACTTATGTGTACGGATATATAAAGAGCAAGTTTCAAATCGTGTTCTTTTATCTGAAACTTGCTTCTTTATGTGATGTCTTGTGTTACCTAGAAGTTGTACTGAATCATTGCTGCAATTCGGTTGGCGCTGCCGTTATCTTTATTTACGTTGATTCGCTGCCCCCAGGTGTACTCCAACCCAACCTGAAAATACTCGATTGGGTTCCAGAATATGGTTCCCCATATCATCTCTCCCTTTTTATACCACTTTTCGTACGAGGCTTCGTTATGGTCAAACTTTACGAAGCTGTATCCGCCAGTAATGGAAAGGTTGGGGCGGATGCTGTAACTTAGCACTCCATAGGCCGAAAGCATTGGGAGTGGTTTTAGCAGGTTGGTATTGCTGGTGTTCGGAATTAAGTTGTAGCCTAAGTCGTAAAAATCTTGGGTGAGATTGGCCACACCCTTGCCGTATAGGGCGTTGAAGGAGGCTGTGAATTTAGATGTGAATTTCGCTAAACCAGATAGCTGAACAGTCCATCCGTAGGCATTATAGTTTTTGTTGATGTCCTGATTGTGGTAGGACATCGGGTTGAAAAGGCCAGTTAGACGTAGGTGATTACCATTTTTAGCGTACTGGATGTACACAGGAACGTTTGGAAGTGTTTGAGGCTTGCTTATAAAGCGGCTGTTTAGGCCATCTTGGTTTAACGAAAAGTAAGGTTCCTCAAGGGCAATGCAGCCTTCTAGGTTATCGGTTAGCCGATGCGTATACCTGATCATTATAGGCCAGTTGGCAAACGCGGCGTTGGGTCCCTGAAAGTTAATCATATTAGGGAAAGCGTCGAGATCCATCATGGTGGTCCACTCTTGTCCAACAAGAAATCCAGCATAGGAAATAAATCCTCGACGAATTCGAAGAGTTTTGTTGGCGCCCCTGAAGTCAGTTTCGAAGTAGGCTTCGAGGTTTTTTCCGTTTACGTTGTAGTCGATAACCCGAAAGGATAGCCTGGAGGTTTTGATATCGAGGTTAAGCTGTCCATCTTTAATGGTGCTGTTGGGGGTTTCGATGAGGGTGGGGATGAAATCAGGCCCATGAACAAAGCCGTTGAAGTCGTAGTTGGCTGTTACGTTTAGGTGGCCAGCTATCTGTAGCGAAAATTTCTTGTTGGGCGTGAGAAATACAAATTGGGGCGTTGGGCTATTTTTGTTGTCGGGGGTAGTTGTCCAAGCCTGTTTGAGGATTGTCGTATCGCCTAAGGGCGGGGGCGCTTCCTGCGATTGAGCGGGCGTGTGGCATAAGAATGCAAAGCAAAGGAGAAGTAAGCACCTTCTCGTGTCAGCAATTTTAAACGTCATTTTATTGTGGTTTCCGTAGATTAAATTAGGCGCAAATGTATGGAATGTATTTGTTTAAGAGTGTAAAAAGTAACAAGGGAGATACCGTAATGGTATCTCCCTTGCACAATATAACATTTACGCTATCGATCCTCGTATTCCGCTAAAATCTCACGAACACCATCGGGAGAAACGCGACCGTATACTTTTTCGCCAATGGTAACTACAGGGGCAAGGCCGCAGGCTCCTACGCAGCGTAGGCAGCTTAACGAAAACTTACCATCGGCAGTAGTTTCACCTACGGCAATGTTAAGCGTCCGCTTAAATTCGTCCAGCACCTTTTCTGCTCCACGTACGTAGCATGCAGTTCCTGTACATATTGATATAGGAAATTTACCCTTAGGAAGCATATTGAAGAAGGAGTAAAAGGTAACCACTCCGTAAACTTTAGCTACCGAAATGTTCAGCTCCTTTGCAATAACCTCTTGTACTTCGGCAGGTAGGTAGCCAAACTCTTCCTGTGTTTTATGAAGAACGTTGATCAGCTCTCCTTCGTCGTTGTTGAAGTTTTTGCAGATCTCCTCAATTTTATTGAGCTGGCTTTGTTTTAGCTCTAACTTTATATGTGACATGGTGGTACCTCCTTAGTCTTTAGTGATGATGATTTCGCTCTTGCTTTTGTCGAAGTAGTGCGTGTGAAGTAGATGGTGAGCCTTTTCGCTCATAGGAGCACCCAAAAACTCTTCATAAAGTTTGGTAATATATGGGTTCTCATGCGATTTTCTGCAAGGCTTATTGGCATCTTCGCGATAGATTGCCATGGTACGAGCCGTTAAAATGCGGGCATCACCGTGGTGTAAAGGCTGTCCACCACCACCAATACATCCACCAGGACATGCCATAACTTCAATGGCATGATACTGCTCTTCGCCCGAACGAATCCGATCTAGCAGTTTGCGGGCATTTCCAAGTCCGTGCGCAATACCGATTTTAATTTCGGTACCATTAAAATCTACCGTTGCCGAGCGAATACCTTCCATTCCTCGTAGCTGGTGGAAATCTACCTTTTCTAGTGTTTTCTTGGTAAATACCTCGTAAGCAGTACGTGTTGCAGCTTCAATAACCCCACCTGTAGCTCCGAAAATCACAGCAGCACCGGTAGATTCACCTAGTGGCTTATCAAAGTCTTCTTCCGGAAGGTCGTTAAAGTTGATGTTTGCCTCCTTAATAAGGTGGGCTAGCTCGCGGGTAGAAACGGCGTAGTCTACATCGGGATTCCCGTTTACGCTAAATTCTTCGCGTTGGCATTCGTATTTTTTGGCAAGGCAAGGCATAATAGAAACAACCACCAAGTCTTCGCGCTTTACGTTGACCTTATCTGCAAAATATGTTTTTGCGATAGCGCCAAACATTTGCTGTGGCGAGCGAGCGGTTGACGGGATATTAAGCATGTCTGGGTAGTTGGTCTCGAAGAAGTTAACCCAACCTGGACAGCATGATGTGAGGATTGGAAGGTTTACATTCTTATCACCAGCAAGATGCCTTGATAGGCGATTTAGCAGCTCGGTGCCCTCTTCCATAATGGTTAAGTCGGCCGCAAAATCGGTGTCAAAAACATAATCGAAGCCAAGACGGCGAAGGGCGGCAGCCAGCTTACCTGTGACAAGTGTACCTGGTGCCATTCCAAACTCTTCTCCAAGGGCAGCGCGAACTGCAGGAGCGGTTTGTACAATTACTGTTTTCTTAGGATTTGCTAAATCGCGTACAACCTTTGGCGTGTGATCAACCTCGGTAAGAGCTCCTGTTGGACATACGGCAACGCATTGTCCACAGTAGGTGCATGGCGATTTTTCTAGATCTTGCTCAAAGGCAGGCGCAACAACAGCCATAAAACCGCGGTTGATGGCGCTTAATGCTCCAACCGTTTGGAAGTTATTGCACATGGTTTCGCAACGACGGCACATGATACATTTGTCCATATCGCGAATAATGGAGGGCGAATAGTCTACCTTGTAGGTCGACATTTCAGCGTACTCCTGTCCTGGAATGTGGCGAACACCTAACCTTACGGCCATATTTTGAAGATCGCAACGACCCGATTTGGGGCATGTAAGGCAGTCTTTAGGGTGATCTGAGAGTATCAGTTCCAGAACCGTTTTACGAGCGTTAAGTACTCGCATGGTGTTTGTTCTGACTACCATACCTTCGGTTGCAATGGTATTGCACGAAGGAGCAAGGTTTCTGCGTCCCTCTACCTCTACAACGCAAATACGGCAGCCTGCAGGCTTATTCTCAATTTTTAAATCTTCCAGATTCATGTAGCAAAGAACTGGTATATCAATACCTAGGCTCTTTGCCGCTTTGTAGATTGTTGTACCTTTTTCAACCTCTACTTCGCGGTGGTCTATTGTGAGTTTAATTGTTTCCATTTTCGTCCCAACTATTTTATGCTGATAGCACTAAATTTACATTTCTCCATACACGCTCCACACTTAATACAAGTTGTAGGGTTGATAACGTGAGGCTGTTTACGCTCGCCTGTAATTGCGTTTACAGGGCAGTTTCTAGAACATGCGGTACATCCAACACAAGCGTCTGGATCAATAACGTAGTTCATAAGAGCCTTACACTGACCAGCCGTACACTTCTTTTCGGTTACGTGATCGAGATATTCGTGGTAGAAATTTTCGAGAGTTGATAGTACCGGATTGGGAGACGTTTGTCCTAGACCACAAAGCGATGTATCTTTAATTACATGGGATAGGTTGCGAAGGCGATCTAGGTCTTCCATAGTACCGTGTCCTTTTGTAATTCTATCAAGAAGTTCGAAAAGGCGCTTGTTCCCGATGCGGCAAGGAGCACACTTTCCGCACGATTCTTCAACTGTAAATTCGAGGAAGAATTTGGCTACGGAAACCATACAGTCGTCTTCGTCCATAACGATCATACCTCCAGAGCCCATCATCGAGCCTACGGATATTAGGTTATCAAAATCGATAGGGGTATCGAGATGTTTCTCGGTTAAACAGCCACCTGATGGTCCACCAGTTTGAACCGCTTTGAACTTTTTGCCATTCTTGATGCCACCTCCAATTTCGAAGATAACTTCGCGAAGTGTGGTTCCCATTGGAACTTCAATAAGGCCAACGTTGTTGATTTTGCCCGCTAATGCAAATACTTTGGTTCCTTTAGATTTCTCAGTTCCTATTTTAGCAAACCAGTCGGCACCATTCAAAAGGATAACTGGAACGTTTGCGAACGTTTCAACGTTATTTACGTTGGTTGGTTTTTCTTTATATCCCGATTCTGCCGGGAATGGAGGTTTTACGGTCGGTTCTCCTCTAAGCCCTTCCATCGAGTGGATGAGCGCAGTCTCTTCGCCACAAACAAAAGCTCCGGCTCCATAACGAATCTCAATATCAAAATCGAAGCCAGTGCCCATAATGTCGCTGCCGAGTAGTCCGTATTCGCGAGCTTGCTTAAGGGCTACCTTTAGGCGATGGATGGCAAGAGGATATTCTGCACGGATGTATACAAGCCCTTTATTGGCTCCCATAGTGTAACCACAGATGGCCATGGCTTCAATAACAGAGTGGGGGTCTCCTTCTAATATGGAACGATCCATAAAGGCACCAGGGTCGCCTTCGTCGGCATTACATACTACGTATTTTTGGTCGGCTTGATTTTTAGATGCAAGCTCCCACTTTAAACCCGTAGGGAATCCACCACCTCCGCGGCCACGTAGTCCAGATTTCTTAATCTCATCAATAACTTGTTGAGGAGTAAGCTCCGTAAGTGATTTTCCTAATGCCATATATCCATCGCGAGCAATGTACTCGTCAATGTTTTCTGGGTTGATAAATCCGCAGTTACGAAGGGCTATGCGAATTTGCTTTTTGTAAAACTCCATATGCTTGGAGTCTGCTATGTGCTCTTGCGAGTTAGGATCGCTATAAAGAAGGCGGTTTACCTTACGTCCCTTTATAATGTGCTCCGCAATAATTTCTTTTACATCCTCAGGACGAACTTGTACGTAAAAAGTATTGTCGGGCATAATTTTTACGATAGGCCCTTTTTCACAGAATCCAAAGCAGCCTGTCATAATAACCTGAATGTCTTTTTCTAGCCCGTTGGCTTCAAGTTCCTGCTTCAAGTTGGCAACAATCGCATCGCTTTCTGATGCTCTACATCCTGTACCACCACATACAAGAATGTGCATTTTGTATTTTGTCATTCTTAGTGCCTCCTTTTATCTATTTAATAGATTGGTAGTTTACTGGAATGATTCCATCCACTAGCTCGCCATTCTTGATGTACTTTTCGATGATCTCGTCAGCCTTTTTATTGTCTACGTAACCGAAAACAACAGGTTCTTGCCCAGGAAGGGTTACCTCGATGGTTGGTTCTGCATAGCAGTACCCCATGCAACCCGTTTGCGTAACAACTGCAGAGATGCCCCGTTTGTCGAACTCCTCTATAAGGTGGTCCATTACTACTTTTGCGCCAGAAGCAATGCCACAAGTTGCCATGGCAACCTTAACCTGCACATGATCTTCCATTGTTTCTGCCTTTTCTCTAAGGTTTACCTTAGCCTCTAGGTCGGCTTTCATCTGTTTCAGATCAGCCAAAGATTTAACTTTTGTCATAGTATATCAATTATCCAGTCGTATTTTCCAATTGCTTTCAAATATATGTGAAATTAATAACAGGCTGTAATCTTAGTGTTAAAATTGAAGAGTTTGCTTGTAGTTGTTATTTGGATTAATTTAAAATTATAAAATTTTATTTGGTTTCATATTGTAATTGAAATTGATGAAAGTGCTTTTAGTATATCGTTAAATGTTTTTGTTTAACATTATATTCGTATTTTGTTTAATTGGTATTGTTGGTGTTTAAACTGTTAAAAAAAGCACCTCAAAGGGTGCTTTTGCTCTTTATTTCTTCGACGTTTTCTTTTATCATATCCCGTAAAAAGGCTGCTATTTTGGGTTCCGTTATAGGAGTGTTTCCTAGTATCTGTTTTATTTCTCGAGTGTCAAATTCGTAAAGCAAATTATTGTACTTGTAGGAGAATATAAAGTCGATGTTGGGATTTCCTGATACAGTCATGGCAATAACGCCTGAAAGGTCTCCAAGTGGAGGCGTATCTATGTTGTCAAGTTTGAATGTGACAACGAGGGTTGTTCCAACACCCAGCTCAGAGAATATGTTGAGGTGTCCTCCACTTTGCTCTGCGCTTTGTTTGAATAATGGTATACCCATACCTACCTTTCTGGTTGTTCGCGATGTCACAAAAGGATCGCTAACTTGTTCTACCATCTCAGGAGGCATTCCTGTTCCATTGTCCTTAATAAAAATGGAAATTAGATTCGTTTCGGTATTTTCTTCTACCCCGATTTCAACCAACGAGGCTTGTGCTCTGGTCGAATTTTGTACAATATCTAGTATATGGAGTGATAGGTCTTTCATGGTATTTCAACGTATCGGCCTTGCTGGTTGTGCAAGGCCATTTTTATTTCATCGAAAGATTTATTTTCGATGTAAAAGTTTGTATATGCGCATCCGATACCATCGATGAGGTGAGCATCGGAGCATTGAATAAATGTTTTTTGCTCGAGTAATGGGAGCGTTAAGCAGAATTTAGGCTTGGTTGTATGGGGGGATATTTCTAGCGCATCGTAGTTTAGATCGAAGGGAATGAATCCGAGTTGGGATATCACGCTAAACTTATTTTTGTTTATGTGCGCTGGAATAAAGAGTCCATCAAGCTCATGTACTTTTTGCTCTACTTGCTCAATGCTGGCATCTATTGCCGTTATAAGCAGGTAGGGGAGTTCTTCTACTATTTCTTCCTGCTCGTTAACCACAACTTGAAAGCCAAAATGTTTGGTGTCGAGAGGTAGTGGAGGAAGTTTTTCGTCAAGAAAAGACTGGAAGATGGAAAGAGTTTCCCCGTTAGGGAAAAAGCAGAGGCAATGGGCCTCCTCTTTGGTGGTGACTTCTGCTCCCATTAAAACGTATATATCCTCTTTGGCGGCTAAGCTACTTATTAGAGGACCGTGCTTGGTACAATTGTGATCGGCAATACCAATGATGCTGAGCCCTTTTTCCTTCGCTTTTGCAACTATGTTGCATGGGCTCATTTCCAAATCGCCGCAGGGCGATATGACCGTATGGATATGTAGGTCCGCTTTGTACGCAATCATTGTAGCTGTAGTTTACTCCTTTAAAAGTTCGTAAAGCTTTCCTATGATGGTAAATGCATCTTGATCCGTACTAAGAACAGGGATTCCCTCTTCGTTGCTTTGGACAAGGGTATCCGTGTCGGGTTGCAGCCCTTTTACCAATACAACTGCCGAGATATCTTTTAAGCTGGCAATTGCCATTACATTTTTGTGTGTTTGTAGGGTTACCCAAATGTTTCCTGCTTGTGCGTTGCCCATTACATCACTTAGCAGGTCCGATGCGTAACCTCCAATAACTTCGTTCTGAAGACCCGCCTCTCCTGAACATACTTTTAGGTGGAGTGCCTCAGTAATTTTCGCCACGTTCATTTTTTGCTCCTCTTTTTGTACAGTTTTTATCAAATCTATCTTTACCCCAAAGCTTCTCAATCATTCGGTAGGCATGCTTGCTGTCAAGTAGTCCTTGCTTCTCGAGTGTCTTTTGGAGAAATATGCAATTCGTTATTGTCGATCGGCCTTGTACAACATCTTCGGCATGCGCTTGGCATGTAGGGGCTCCACATACCGAGCAGTCTATTCCAGGAAGAAAGCACATTAACCGTCTTACCTTTTCCATTTTGGCGATTGCCCGACTTACGTCTACATCAAAACGAAGCGTTGTTCGGGGACGTATCTCCTCCGTAAACGCTTGCTCTTTTAGCCGCTCGGCGTAGCGATCGATGTCCAAGTTTAGTGTCGAGAGATCAACATTTTTGGACCGTTTTTGCATTCGTTCTACAACCAAAAACCTATTTGCTGGTGCAAGAATACCTCCAGCACAGCTTTGGTCGCACATCCTTAGCTCCAGAAAATCGACGTTGTCAATTTCCTCATTTTCCAGCTTCTCCAGAAAGTCGATGACGTTTTTCATCCCATCGATGGATAGCGATCGTCCTTTTATGTTAGATGCTTCGCCTCCTGTTAGAGCCCAAAGAATTTGGGTCGAATCGAGGTTTGATTTTCTATCTGGTTCAATATTTTTTGGTCCTCCCACCGACTTTATGACCTTCATTACCTTATTGTAGATAAAATCGAGGTTGATGAATCCATTTATGGTTTGGGTATCGTCGGCTACAGGGGAGACTATCGCTACTATTTTTGCAGCACAGGGGGTGATGTAAAAAATACCAACATCGCTATCGTCAACTCCCATATCCCGATATTTCTGCCGAATGTACATTGCGGAAAAGTCGAGCGGCGCTTTTATAGGCATGATGTTGGGGGTTAGCCCAGGGAAGTTAACCTGAATAAGGCGAACAACAGCAGGGCAGAAGGAGGATATAATAGGATGTTCTACGCTTTTGTCTTTGACTCTTTCGTTTACTAGGTCGATCAAAATGCGGGCACCTTCTTCTCCTTCGATGATGTCGGTAAAGCCGAGCCCTTTTAGTACCGAAAATACGTGTTCGGGTTCAATTCCGTCTTTAAACTGGCCAAGAACGATGGATGGAACAAGGGCTACTCGATGCTTATACTTGAAAATCTTGTCAAAATCGTCGTGGTTGTTGATAATGGCATTCACCGGACAAACGCGGTAGCATTCGCCGCAATCCACGCATCGGTCGGGGTAAAGATGCGATTTCCCTTCCCTAATGCGTAATGCCTCGGTAGGGCATACTCTTACGCAGTGGGAGCATCCGATGCAGACATCCTCCAGTATCTTCAGCGCATGAAAGAATTGCTGTGTGCTCATTTTCTACGATTGAGGATTTAGATGTATCGTTATTTCGAGCGTGGTTCCTCGCCCTATCTCTGTTCGAATTTCAAACTTGTCGGAGTTGGTTTCGATGTTGGGTAGCCCCATACCTGCTCCAAATCCCATTTCTCTAACTTGAGGAGAGGCTGTCGAGTATCCCTTTTGCATCGCAAGTGGAATATCTGGAATTCCAGGACCTTCGTCCTCCAGCTTCATAATTATTTGTTCGGCATTTATATCTACCGATATTACCCCGCGGTAGGCGTGGGCTACAATATTAACCTCGGCTTCGTAAAGCGCCACTACCACCCGTTTGATTACATTTTGGTCTACACCAATCTGCTTCAAAACTTTTTTGACTTGACTGGAAGCCCAACCTGCACGGGCGAAGTCTCCTCCTTCTACGTTGTATTCTAGTAGCATGGCTGCTAAAAAACGGGTTCTAAACCGGCTTGATATAGGCGCCCAGCGGTTTTGAACATGGAGTATTCTGTTTTAAGAATTACCAAGCCAAGTTCTTCCGCCAAATCAATAATATCTCCACCTATTTTTTTGTTGCGAACAAAAAGAACAACAGGGATGTCAGACATCTCGGCAGTGCGCACTGCTTGAAGGTTGGCTAGACCTGTAATTAGCACCACATCGTTGGTTGTAAGCGTGAGTACATCGCTCATAAGATCTGATGAAAAGCCTTGCTGCACGTCCATTCCAAGCTTATCTTTTCCCGATAAGACTTTTGCATCTACTAGTTGCGCTATTTCCGATATCTTCATACAAATAGTTGTTTAGGGCTGAGGTGTATTAAAAGGTTACTGATAAAATCGATTTATAACCTCCCAATGCTCGCTAATAGGTTTTGCTTTTATGCTTAAGAGGGATACCTCTTTTGCGAAATGTAGGATATTTAAGGACAATTAACAATAAAACGGGGTGTTGGAAATGTAATTTAAATTGATTCTAAAAACAGAGGCATTCCAACGGGATGTTTAGAGCAGGAGGGGGCTTCTCCCCGAAATACGCTGTAAATTTTTTTAAATTGTATGGCTAGTCTCTAATTTTGATGGGTATAAAAAAGAAGACCTGCCTAAATTGCTAGGCAGGTCTTCTTATATAGGGAAGTTTTTATTGTACAATATCCATTTCGTCTATAAGACGTTTGGCACCCGCATACTTGTCGATGATGAAAAGCGCATAGCGAATATCTAGGGTGATATTACGGCATTGATCCGGATCGTACATGAGGTCGCTCATGGTTCCCTCCCAGCAGCGGTCGAAGTTAACACCAATAAGGTTGCCTTCGGCATCCAGAACGGGGCTACCCGAGTTTCCTCCTGTTGTATGGTTGCTAGCTGTAAATGCTACAGGTACGGTTCCGTTAACGGCGTATCTACCATAATCTTTGGTTTTGTAAAGTTCGCGAAGCTTAGCAGGTACGTCGTAGTCGTAAATATTGGGGTTATCCTTTTGCATAATACCTTCAATCGTCGATTGGTAGTGGTATTTTACGGCATCTACAGGCATGTAACCTTCTACCTTACCGTAGGCAATGCGAAGAGTCGAGTTAGCGTCGGGATAGAACACTTTTTGTGGTTGGAATTCCATTTGTCCCTGCATGTAGGTACGTAGTAGCAGATTTTGTTCGTTACGAAGATCTTGCAGAGGCTTATCCACCGTTTCTTTGTAGAGGTTGTTTACGGCCATTACGATTTGGAAGATTGGGTCTTCGTCGATCACCTTATAGCGTTTAGGTGCGTAGCTGTTGATAAGCTCGTTGAACTGATCCTGATTGCTAAAGATTGATTTTGCATAAACCTTTTCGGCCAGCTTGTCAAAACCCTTATACTTAGCTTTAAGGTTGGCTATAATGGCTGGCTTAAAGCTTGTCGGAACGTTAGCGTCAAACTCCTCTAGCATTGCCACAAAGGTTTGCTGATCGATTGGACGGTAGTAGTCTTTAAAGAAGCCATCCGCAATCTTTTTAAGCTTATCTGTTTGGCGCTTTATGGCGTCGGCATTTGGTTGCTTATCCTTCGATAGGATAACTAGCGAATCGAAGGCGGCTGCAAAGCGTGCAGATTCGATAGACCAAAGGGCCTCCGTTTGAAAATCCTTTGCAATGGTAAGGGTGGTTGAGGCAGCGTTGTTGGCGTCTAGCAGGGCAACAACATCCGCAAATTGGGTTTTCCCATTTGCCTTTGCCCATGCGGTAAATTCCGATTCAAATTGCTGCTTTTTGGCCACCGCATTAAGGCGTACAAGCCCCTTAAGCTCTCCCTGCCATTTCTTCCAGGCATTGGCAATGCTGGCATTTTTTGCGGCATACTGAATACGGACTGCCTGATTTTTGCTCATCTCCGCATTTTGAATATCGAGACGCTTGGTACGAAGACGGATCTTATTGGGGTTGCTAACTTCGGTTATTAGCTTAATAGATGAGGCTGGAAGGTATTCCTGTGTGCGTCCAGGGTAGCCATATACCATAGTAAAGTCTCCTTCCTTAATTCCTTTTAGGGAGATTTTTAGGCTGCGGCTAGGTTTAAACGGAACGTTGTTGGGAGAGTAGGAGGCTGGCTTATTATTCTTATCTGCATAGATACGGAACAGCGAAAAGTCTCCAGTATGGCGAGGCCACATCCAGTTGTCGGTGTCGCCACCAAACTTACCAATGGCTGATGGTGGAGCGCCAACAAGGCGTACATCCTTGTACTCTTCGTAAACAAAAAGCATGTACTGGTTTCCGTAAAACATCGCTTCTACGGTTGCCTTGCAGCCAGTCGCTGCTTCAACCTTTTTTAGGATGTCTTTACTGTTATTTTTAATGGTTGTTTGGCGATCTTTTTCGGCCATTTGTGCGGTAACACCTTTTAGCACCTGCGATGTTACATCCTCCATCTTTACCAGGATCTTTACAGAAAGCCCTGGGTTAGGAAGCTCATCGCCCAGCTTGTAAGCCCAAAAACCATTTTTCAGGTAGTCGTGCTCCACGCTGCTATGCGATTGAATGTTGTCGAATCCGCAGTGGTGGTTGGTAATTACCAATCCCTCCTTAGAGATAATCTCGCCAGTACAGCCACGGCCAAATAGAACTACAGCCTCCTTTAGCGAATTCTGGTTCTCGCTGTAAATATCTTCAGCGGTTAGCTTAAAGCCTTTATCCTTCATGGCTTTAAGGTTGTACTTTTCGGCAAAAATGGGAAGCCACATACCTTCGTCGGCACGCGACCAGCCACTAAATGCTACAATTAAAAGTAGGCTAAGGGTTAGTTTTTTCATTGATATTGTTGTTTTAATAGCGGATGAATTGAATTGTTGCTAATGACGTAGCATTATTACTTTCGTTTCATCGTGTGGTTGTTTGGTTTTGCTTTTTATACAAATGCTATGCCCGCAGGACTACTGCAGCTTCTTCAGCTCCTGGTAAACTCTATGGATAGGGAATCCCATAACGGTAAAGAATGATCCTTCTATCTTTTTGATACCGACGTAGCCAATCCACTCCTGAATGCCGTAGGCACCTGCTTTGTCGTATGGCTTATAGTGATTGATGTAGAAGGCTATCTCCTCGTCGGTTAAATCGTCGAAGAATACGTCGCATTCGTCAGAAAAGGAGATCTTTTGCGTTGCAGTTCGGATGCACACCGCTGTAATAACCTTGTGCATTTTGCCCGACATGAGCCGTATCATCCGAAAGGCATCTTCGTAGTCTGTCGGCTTTCCTAGCACCTCGCCTTCGGCAACCACTACGGTATCGGAGGTGATGAGCACCTCGTTGGCAACTAGGGCTGTTGGGTATGCATCAGCCTTTAGGTTCGATAGGAATTCGGCCACCTCCTCGGCGGCAAGGTTGGCTGGGTAAACCTCTTCTACGTCGATGTTATCGGCAAGGGTAAACTCAAATCCAGCATCCGCTAGCAGCTGGCGTCGTCGTGGCGATTTAGAAGCCAGTATTATCTGGAATTTGTCTGCTATGGTATTTTTTATCATGGCTAGCTTAACTCTTTTGTGCCCAAAAGTAGGCAAAATGTTACAATAAGGAAGCCAATCCTTTTTATTGTGGTGCATCACGCAAAAAGAGGGAGGCCTTAGAGGCTAATTGCTACAAGCAAAAAGAGCGAAACCATGAAAGGTTTCGCTCTTTACTATGCGTTAATGCTATTTTTATTGCTGTTTTAGCAGATAAATCAGGGTAGGGAAGTGGTCGCTGTAGCCGTTTAGCCAAATGCCTTTGCCGTGCGTACGCTTGGGGTATCCCTTAAACTGGCCATCTTGCTGAATTAGAAAGTCCTTATTAAACACTTCGGCCTTCCAGAATTTGATGGAGCTGCGGTCTTTCCCTAAAAGGTTGCCCGATACCATTATTTGGTCGAAAAGGTTCCAGCTGCCGTTGTAGGCAAGCGAGCCAACTCCGCTTGCAAGGATATTCCAGAATGGGTTAAACATACCTTCTTTAGCTACATCTTTAGCCTCCTTCTTGGCTCCAATTACCTCCGAGGTGCTCTTATCAAACGGATCGTCGTTAAGGTCGCCCATGTAGATAACCTTTGCCTCCGGATCGGCCTTGTATAGCGAGTCGATGATGTGCTTACCAAGGGCTGCTGCGGTTACTCTCGAGTTAGACTCCTTTCCTCCACGGCGCGATGGCCAGTGGGCTACAATCACGTTAACCTTATCTCCGGCAAGATATCCTGTTACCAGCAGCTGGTCGCGGGTAAGGAAATTTGGCTCATCGGGAAATCGAAGTGGAATAGCCTTGCTCGATTCTACCGTAAAAAGTTTTGGGTTGTAAAGCAGGGCCACGTCTATACCACGACGGTCTGGCGAGTCGTAGTGTACAATTTGGTATCCCTTCTGAGCAAACTCGCCAGTGGCAGTTAAATCTTGCAGTACGCCTCTGTTTTCTACTTCGGCAACCCCAATTACCGCAGGGCCAAGCGGAAGTAGCTTCTCTCCAAGCTGGTTAAGCACAAAGGCCATGTTGTTAAGCTTGCATTTGTACTTATTGTCGTCCCATGCGTTGGCACCCTGTGGAGTGTACTCCTCATCGTTAATGGTTGTATCACGCTTGGTGTCAAATAGGTTTTCGAGGTTGTAGAAAGCTACGCCGTAAACGGCAAACTTCTTCTCTTGTGCCGATGCTGCTATCGAGATCAGCAGCGCGAGGCAAAGTATCACTCTTTTCATTTCTGGTAAGCTATTGTTTTGTTTGGTAGGTGCGATATTTCTTAGCTACCGCACCTATCTGATTTAAAGAATTACAATTTTGGTTTTAAACGTTCCCTCGCTGCTCTCTATTTTTACAAGGTAAACGCCGCTGTTTAGCATCGATCTATCTACTGTATTCTGTCCTAGCGTCAGCTTTGCCGTTTGCAGCAGCGATCCGTTAAGGTTGTAGATGTAGGCTGTTGCTGCATCTTTGGTGCTGTAAATTTGAATAGGATCTGAGGCTGAAACTGGATTCGGTGCTATGTTGTATGGCTTGCTATTGCTTGAAACAAGGTTTATTCGGTAGCTTGCTGCTGTTCCTTTTTGATTGTCTATACGAATTGGATTCGTAATAAAATCGGTAGCCACAAGGCTGATGGTTGTGCTAGCCTTATCAAGAGGAATGTATAGCAGGAAGTAGCCATTATTATCTGTTTTAAAGGTTAGCTCTTCCGTTTTTAGATCTATGTTAGCAATACTTTTCGATCCTTGTGTGGTGTAGATGCCATATACGTTATAGCTTAACTTTAGGGTATCCACAGTGTTGGTTGTAGAAGGAAGATTTCCGGTTAACGTCTGCACGCTGTTTAGCTGTGCTGTATAGATAATGTTGCTAGCCATGGATGGAACGAAACATTCAGACGTTTTGGTGCTGCTAACATTTAGCTTGGCATATTCTGCTATGCTTAGCGCCACATTTGCAATGCTTCCGATTCTGGTTTTTCCAACAGCAACAATCTTTTTAAAGTTGATGGTGGTTTCTCCATTCTGATTCATGGCAAATGTATAGGCAAAGCTATTGGTGCTGTTAAACGTGAAGGTTGCGGTTGTATTTCCGTTTGTTAGCGGAACACTAACGGTACCATTTATATCCGTTGTAAGCGTATAACCTAATATGTTAACGGTTACGTTAGGCAGAGGAGCCGCTCCATTCATCAGCTTAAGGGTTGTTTTTGTTAAACCCTCTACAAAAACATCGGTGGTAATGTTTCCTCCAACCTCTTTTATGTTGGTAAGCGAGGTTTTAAGGCTACTTTTATCCCAGTTTACCATTGCTGGAGACGAGGTGGGGGTTATTTGGGTAATATTCGATGTTCCTGGAAAGGGTGAGGCTCCCGAGTTGGCCGTTCCTCCTGGTTTGCTTGCATCAACGAGCTCAAAATATTCACTTGATGGATCATTATTTATCTCGTTTCTGTTCCAGACTGACGAATTATATACTGCGTGGTAAACAATCATTCCATGTCCTGGAATGTAGGCGTCCCATTTTACCTTTTGTCTGTTTTCGAAAATGAAGTATTCGTTTGCCTTATTCGATATCTTATAGCCATAGCTGGTACTATGGTGAGGCGTAATCGTATTATTGGCTTGTGGGTTAAAATTTCTCAAATCTCCCCATCCTAGCATGTAGCGCGAGTAGCTGTTGGTGAAGGGTGGTGTGCGTCCGTTGTTATTCCAGCTGCCGCCTGCCATGATATCGTAGTTTCCTAGGTTTTCCGACTCTCCTCCCGATTTTTCGTAGTCCGTATCATAGTAGTCAGGAAGACCGCATACGTGCGAAAACTCGTGGCAAATAACGCCTATGGTCGTCATTGTTGTTTTGCTTGTACCATAAAGTTCGGGTGAGCAGGAGTAGGCAGATACGTATACCCCGTCAAGTTTTAGTGTTGGGATTTTCCATGCATGCGACCAAATTGCGTCAGCTGATGCTCCCGCTTCTTCGCCATTACCCGCGAAAATAACGTACACGCCATCAATGGTGCCATCCTTATCGTTATCGTACTGCGAGAAGTCAACACCGCTTTGGTCGGCGAGCTTTACCGCTTCAGTAACCATTGCCTCTGGGTTGGTATCATCCCCATCGGCATTATTCCCTCCGTAGCTAGCTCTTGATTGAGATACGGTAACGGGGCCAACCACGTCAACCGTAAGGTTCATTTGCTGAAAGCTGTTGTCGTAAAAGTAATCTTTCACGCTGCCTGTTGCATTGTTGGTGTTATACCCCTGCTTATTGAACAGGTCGTTAAACTCTGCCTGCGTTTTTTGAAACTTGATATCCTGATAGCTAACCAAAATGCATAGCAGCTTTCTATTTCCTTTGGTTGGAAACGCCTTTTGTGGCTTCTCGCCTGCTTTAAGCAAGCTTCTTGATGCTTTTTTCCTTTCTATGTAGGTTGGATTGTAGGTGATGCTTTTATTTAAGCTCTTTAAAAGAGTTTTTTCTGAGCTTGTGCGCGAGCTGATGTCGCTTGCTATAATGTTGGACGCCTTCATGCCCTTGGTGGCATCCTCTACCGCATAGCAGAAGGCTCCTTCCTGATTTTTTACCAGCTTATAGCCATCGGGTGTAATGGCCCAGTGTGCTGCTCCATCCCCTTTTAAATTTACCCTTACGGTTTGCCCGTTGGGCTGCTGGTAGGTTACTTCGTATGGTATCGCCGGTATTCCATGGTCGCGTTGCGCATATAGCGTAGGCCGATCCTGCGCCCATGCTGCCGCTACGGCAAAGAAAAAGGCAAGTAGTGTAGATATCCCTTTACTCATATTTTTTTTGTTAGATGAACCTTTTAGTGGTGGTTAAATTTTAGAAAAAGGAGTCAAACTTAACAAAAAGATTGGTTGATGCGGCGTTTTTTTGGATGTTTTCTGGCGTCAGCTTAAAAAAATTACCCGATTTTTTTATCTACTGATGTTTCCCTGCGCTGATTGTGGATGTTGATGTAGCGGTACCCTATTTATTGTCGAGGTGAGGGGCTGTCGATCTTTCGCAAAAGGCAGTTGGCGGCAGCGCTTAAAATACTCCTTTCAGAAGAAAGAAGCGCGATGTATATCTATCAACGGGCGGTAGATTCTATTCTTATGGAGTGGACTAAACGTAAAAAGGAGGCGTCTGTTGCCTCCTTCTTGTATCTACAGGTATAGTACTACAGGTTATTCACCAAATTTTTTAGCGCCTCGTTATCGGCTACTGCTATCTTTGCAATTGTTCGGATATCCTTACAAAAATCTTGCAGCTCGTCAAACTCCTTATCCCTGGTCGAGGTTGCGGCTGTTGCTGCTGCTGCCTCTGTTTCTCGCTCTACATACAGCACATGAAGCGTCTTCACCTCACTTAGTAGCTCTGCAAAATTTGCAGGTGTAAGGCCAACGGTAGCTAGCGTATCCTTAAAGTTTGGAGTCGACAAATTTTGGTAAAGAAGGATGGTGGTCTTAAAAAAATCGTTGGTGCTGTTAGTTTGCACCTCGTTGGGGAGGATATGTAGCAGCTCTACGTTACTTTTTGCTGCAATTCTTAGCAGCTTCATAATCTTGCGGAAGGCTTTATCGGCGGCCTCTTTACCCAGTAGATATTTTTGGCTGGCGGCAAACGCCGTAGCCTGCTCGCGCTTCTGCTGCTCGAAAAATGACTCCACTTTAGTGAGCAGTATATTGCCCGATTCCAATTTTTCTTCAGTGTAGCCGTAGTCAAAAAGCCGTAGCTTTATTTCTTCATTTTTTGTAATCGTATTGATCGTGTTTCTCGAACGGCCAAGTAGGTCTGATAGCGTATTTTTGTTTCCCATAATAGTTTTATTTTGGGGTTATTCTACTAGTCATATAGTTAAATTTAGAAATGCTATTTTTTGTTCAAAAAAGGGCTTACTTTTTTATCTTTTTGTTCGAATTATTTTAAGGTAGGCCAACTTCGCGACAGAAATTCCTCAATTAAAGTCGTACCGCTATCTTAAAGAGGTGTATAACCTGAGTTTTAACCCAGCTTGTGTCCGTAATTATGGCAAAAGTTTTTTCCGCGCAGTAGAATTGGAGAGAGGAAAACGAAAATTAAGGTATTTAGGAAGCGTTGTTGCTGCTCCTCCTAGCCAAGTAGTGGCTGCTACCTGCCATTTTGTGCTTGCTACCTGACAAGTAGTGG
>NZ_JTLD01000059.1 GCF_000798815.1 Alistipes sp. ZOR0009
AAACTCTGCAGACGCTTTTGCAGGGGTGAAAATGCTCCAGCAGACTCTGCGGACGTTTTTGCAGGGGTGAAAATGCCCCAGCAAACTCTGCGGACGCCAATGCAGGGGTGAATTTGCTCCAGCAGACTCTGCGGACGCGAATACAGGGGTGAATTTGCTCCTGCAGACTCTGCGGACGCCAATACAGGGGTGTATTGGCGGCTTTGCCTTTACCTTGTAGCAGATGTAGCCCGCACTTACTACCAAACGGACTATGTTCATAAGCCTATAGGCACAAAAATGACTCGCTAAACGTAACCAAAAAGATGCATCCTAGCAGCTAAATATTTAGGTAAAGAAGGTAAATAAAACTGTAAATAAGTATTAAATTGGCGGCAGAAATGGTTGCAGGCACGACCTGTAAACATATACCCATAACCATTATATAACGTAACCCCAAATGCAAGCCATAAATTACAGAGCAGCACTCCGCTGCATGGGCAATCTGATATTTCTCAGCTCCGCGCTGGTTTTAGCACAGGTTTTATGGGATTAGTAGATAAGTGAGGTACTAATTATATGTATATATCTAGGGTTGGGATGGATAGGGAAATATGTTAGGTGTAAACAGAAAAAAGCAATAGAATTAAATTGTATTTGATACGATATTTAGTCAAAGACTTAATTAAGAAGATGAAAATTAAATTTAAAACAACTTGAAATGAAAGGATTAATTATTTTTACTTTTAGCGCATTTGCTTTAGTTTCATGCGTTCAGAATACAGGTACTGACAATTCAATTTCGTTGTCGGATATAGATTCTTCTGAAGTACTTGTAGATACTAGTTCTACTTCCAGCAGTTTGGGCATTTGGTCAATTAGCAACTACGTTGACGAATTTGGAGAACCATCCAAAATGGAATTCATTATGGGAATGACTCAAGGTACTTTTAGTAATTCAGCTACAGAAAATTCTGAACTTGATGTTAAATTTTTAATTGATAGCAGATCTGAAATATCCATACAGCTATATGAATATGCAGGAGATAATCCTGTTAAATCTGGAATTTCTGAAAATTATAGAATTAAAATCAAATCGGCAGATGGCAGCACTGCAACTTTAAGCGCATATAATGGTTCAGACAGGTTGGTTCTAGACAAAAAAGATTCTAGAACGTTGAGTTCCTTTTTACTAAAAGGAGGAAGTTTGGCGTTTTATATCGTTAATCTTTCGGAATATACCTCTTCAAGTTATCGATTTGAAATTACGGACACTTCAGGATTTGATGAAGCATTAAAACTATTGAGCGAAAATAAAAAATTAAAAAAAGCCTAACGCCTAATAGAGTAGACGCCCCGCCAGCAAGCGCTGACGGGGTAACTTTTTTGCACCACTATATCTAATAGTGGTACTAAATTTTGCTTAGCAACGGTTTTCTTACTGCTGTTTTAAAAATACGTTACAATTATAAAGGAACAAGAGTAGAGTTAAACATCCTGACGGTAAGCTACCAATGATTTTTACAGTAGGGGAAATAAAGGATCAGGATACGATGCTGATAGGTCGTATAGAAAATGGCTATGAAATGTTTAGAGCCTCCAGCTGTTTTTGAACGTAATTTTTAAGTAGTATTGCTAGATGTGAAAACTTAATAATAGTACGATGGAAGGCGATGTTGTAGTAGAGCAGCTGAATGAGGCGGGGATAAGGCCAACCGCTACACGTATTCTGATATATAGGTTTATCATGGGACTGAAAGATACCTTTAGCCTTCGTGATATTGATGAAGGCTTGCTGAGTATTGATAAGTCAACAATATTCAGAACCCTGATTCTTTTTGAGGAGCACCATCTGGTTCATGGCATCGACGATGGGAGTGGAGCCATGAAGTACTGCCTGTGTCGCAACCACGGCGAATGTGACGAGCAGAGGCTACACTGCCACTTTTACTGCGTGGTTTGTAAAAAAACGCATTGCTTGGATAATATCATAACCTTAAATATGTCGTTGCCCGAAGGGTTTAAGATGGATCAGCTTAGCTGCGTTATAAAAGGTACTTGTGATAAGTGTTCGGCCTCTGGTCGACGATAAATTATGTGGTAATGCACTTTTGCAACCTAGTTGCAGAAAAAGGAGCGTACTTTTACCGAAAATTCACGAGCGTTGAGAAGGAAGCGTAACATAGCATTTGTGTTTTTATCAGTACTCATCATGCTGATAGCTCCTATCATTCCGCACCATCATCATGACGGTGTGGCTTGTGTAGTTATGGAGCGTTGCGCTCAGGATAACGCCTATAACGATGAGCATACAGGGCATCAGGAGTCTTCCAATGGCTTAGAGAAGGCTGCTTTATGTGTAGAGAATGCTCAGTATCTAGCTGCAAAATCGGAATTAGGCGGTAAGGCTTCTTCAAACGATGGCCTCTATCCACCTTCTTTATTATACTCCGCTTTAACTCCTCCATTTGATGCTGTACCTAACATTACCGTTGATGTTAGTATCCAGCTTGCGTATGGAGAGCTCATTTTTACCTACCAGTCAGCCGATGCTGCTTGTTCTAATAGCTTAAGAGCTCCCCCTTTTACTATCGCATAGTACCCCTTCTTGGGTACTTCTTAGCCGTGCACGGTAAGCACTAATTTTCTTTACTTCTAGCTCCGCACATTTGTGTGGTAAGCCTATTTGCCTGTGGTTATAGCTGTAAAGGTGCTGGTGCTTATTGCGCTATCCTTCTTCTGCTATTATTTGTCGATGGTGGAAGAGGTAGAGGGTAGCAAAACCGTTTGCAGGGTGCAATTCCTGTTATTTCAGCCAGGTTATTTGTGTCTGATGTCCTTCTATATGCGAGGTAAGCAGCAGCTGAAGAGGAAAAGTATCAAGGCTTACTTTTATCTCATTTGCAAAGGGCAGCAGTGCAGCGTCCATTTCAAAACAACTTTAAAGCGATTAAAAAATGAAAAAAAACATAGTAGGTATTTTGCTGGTTGCATCCATTTTTATGGTGGGTTGCAATACGTCCCAAAACAACAATCAAAGTAGCGCCAAAGTAGCAGACGAGCATGGCCATGAGGCTAACGAAGAGGGGCATGCCGATGAAATTGCCTTTACAGCGAAGCAGGCCGCAGAGGCCGGAATGAAAACAGAAACAGCGAGAGCCGCTCAATTCCTTAATGTGATAAAAACAAGTGGGGTAATCCAAACTCTTCCAGGCGACGAGCAGGCAATTGTAGCAACCAGCGCAGGGATTGTTTCATTTGTTAATGCTTCCATTGCGGCTGGTGTTCCGGTTCGTTCGGGTGAGGCAATCGTAACCATCTCGGCAAGAAACCTACAGGAGGGTGATCCTTCTTTAAAGGCTAAAATAGCTTTTGAGGTAGCACAGAAAGAGTATCAGCGCGCCAAAGGGTTGGTTGAAACCAAAATAATATCCGATAAAGAGTTTGAACAGGCCCGCCTGCGTTACGAAACTGCAAAAGCGGCATATCAAGGACAAGCGTCTAATGTTACCGCTGCAGGTATTCGGGTTACATCTCCTATGGGCGGCTACATTAAGAACCTTTTAGTAGGGCAAGGCGAATATGTGTCCGTTGGCCAACCAATAGCAACCGTGACACAAAATCGCCGTCTTCAGCTTCGAGCAGAGGTGTCGGAAACCTACTTTGGGGATTTGAAAAATATCCGCAGCGCCAACTTCAAAACGGCCTATGAGAGCACGACCTATAAGCTATCGGAGATGAATGGACGGCTACTTTCCTATGGTAAAACGTCGAATGGCACCTCCTTTTATATTCCGGTAACCTTTGATTTTGACAACATTGGTAACGTTATTCCTGGCTCATTTACTGAAGTGTATTTGCTGTCGGCTCCGCGTGGCAATGTTATTTCAGTTCCCGTATCCGCGCTTACCGAAGAGCAGGGGCTTAACTTCGTTTATATTCAAATAGAACCGGAAGCTTATATTAAGCGAGAGGTTGTTGTTGGGCAGAATAATGGCGAGCGAGCAGAAATTGTAAAAGGTCTTACAGGCGGAGAGGCCGTTGTGGTGAAGGGCGTTACGCAGGTGAAGTTGGCCTCTGCATCTGGAGCAATACCTGATGGCCATAATCATTAATCTTTAAAGCAAGTTTGAGCTATGTTGAATAAGATTATAAAATTTTCGCTCAACAATCGTCTTGTTGTGCTGGTTGCATCTGTATTGTTGATGATTGGCGGAACATATACCGCTACCAATATGGAGGTTGATGTGTTTCCCGACCTTAATGCTCCTACCGTCGTTGTTATGACAGAAGCTAAGGGGATGGCTCCCGAAGAGGTTGAGCGTTTGGTTACTTTTCCGCTGGAGACGGCTGTTAACGGGGCGACTGATGTGCGCCGTGTTCGTTCCTCCTCTACCACTGGTTTTTCTATTGTATGGGTCGAATTCAATTGGGGAACGAATATTTATTTAGCTCGCCAAATTGTCTCGGAGAAGCTGGCGGCTGTAAAAGATCTACTTCCTTCTAATGTCGGTAACCCAACGTTGGGGCCTCAATCTTCCATTTTGGGAGAGCTGATGTTTGTGGCTCTGACGGCTGATTCTACGTCCCTACAGGAGCTACGTACCATAGCAGACTGGACTATTCGTCCCCGTCTTTTAGCAACTGGGGGAGTTGCACAGGTGGCGGTTATTGGAGGCGAAATTAAGGAGTACCAAATTCTTCTCAGTCCGGAGAAAATGAAGCATTATGGCATTGGCCTTAACGAGGTCAATCAGGTGGTGCAGAAAATGAATCAGAATGCGGCTGGAGGTGTTTTGTATGAGTATGGGAATGAGTATATAATTAGAGGGGTGCTGTCTACAAATCAAATCGATGCTTTGGGTAAGGCGGTTGTTAAAACTGTCAATGACATTCCTGTACTTTTGGAGAATATTGCGGAGGTGAAGATTGGGAATCGTGCTCCCAAAATGGGTGTGGCTTCTACTCGTACTAAACCCGCCGTGTTGATGACAATTACCAAGCAACCGAATACAAGCACGCTGGGGTTGACGGATAAGATTGATGTGGCTCTTAAGGAGCTACAAAAAAGTTTGCCTGCAGATGTCAAGATGGAAACGGATATCTATAGGCAGGAGCGGTTTATTAATAGTTCGATTGATAATGTTCAAAAATCCCTTTACGAGGGAGCCTTCTTCGTTATTATAGTTCTGTTCGTCTTTCTTATGAATGTGCGGACAACGGTAATTTCTTTGATTACCATCCCACTTTCTTTGGTGACATCAATACTTGCTCTTAAATGGATGGGGCTTACCATAAACACCATGAGCTTGGGGGGAATGGCAATCGCTATAGGTTCGCTTGTCGACGACGCCATTGTTGATGTAGAAAATGTATTTAAGCGGCTGCGTGAGAACCGAAATAAGCCTGAGGCTGAGCGAAAGACGGTGATGTCGGTTGTGTTTGATGCATCAAAAGAGGTGCGTATGCCCATTTTAAATTCGACGCTTATCATTATCGCCAGCTTTGTGCCGTTATTTTTTCTTTCTGGAATGGAGGGGCGCATGCTTGCTCCTTTGGGTATTTCTTTTATTGTTGCTTTAGCGGCTTCTACCGTTGTTGCATTGACGCTAACTCCGGTGCTTTGTAGCTATCTATTGGGTAAAACGAAAAAGAGTGGCGATAGCGTAGAAAGCGAACCGCTGGTTGTTCTTAAGCTAAAGAAGGGTTATGCAAAGCTCTTAACATGGGCACTTTGGCACAAGAAGATAGTTTTGATTGTAACGGGAGTTGTATTGGTTGGTTCGGTCGCTCTTTTTTCAACCTTGGGGCGTAGCTTTTTGCCTCCTTTTAATGAGGGATCGTTTACAGTAAGCGTCAGCACCCTACCTGGGATTTCGTTGGAGGAGTCTGATAACATTGGGCGTATGGTAGAGAGACGGTTGCTTACTATACCCGAGATTCAAACCGTAGGCCGTAAAACGGGGCGTGCAGAGCTTGATGAGCATGCATTGGGTGTAAACGTATCGGAGGTAGAAGCACCCTTTGTACTCGACAAACGAACCAAAGAGGAGGTGCTGGCAGAGATTCGTGGCAAGGTGAAAGATATCCCAGGTGCTAATGTGGAGGTTGGAGCCCCAATTACTCACCGGATTGATGCAATGCTATCGGGAACGCGTGCAAGCATTGCCATTAAGCTGTTTGGAACCGACTTAAACAAAATGTTCTCTGTCGGAAATCAAATAAAAGGGGCCATTGAAGGAGTCGAGGGTATTGCGGATTTAAACGTAGAGCAGCAGGTAGAACGCCCTCAGCTAAAGATAGAGCCCAAACGAGAGGTCCTAGCGAAGTATGGAATTACTCTTCCTGAATTTGCAGAGATTGTCAACGTAATGCTTGCAGGGGAGGTAGTTTCGCAGGTTTATGAGGGAAATAAAGCTTTCGATTTAACCCTCAAGGTAAACGAAGATAGCCGCGAAACAGCCGATAAAATACGCAACCTTATTGTAGATGCAAAGGGACGAAAGTTGTCACTTAGCAACATTGCAGAGGTAACCTCTTCTGTTGGACCTAACACAATCAACAGGGAAAATGTAGCACGAAAGATTGTTATCTCGGCAAATGTTGCGGGTCGAGACCTGTTGGGGGTTGTAACCGATATTCAGCGCATTGTAGATAAAAAGATTAAGCTGCCAGAAGGTTACCACGTCGAATATGGAGGTCAGTTTGAGAGCGAGAAGGCGGCGTCTCGTACGCTGATGATTACATCTATCTTCTCGATATTCGTCATCTTTTTGCTTCTTTTTAACCAGTTCAGAAGCATGACGCAGTCGGCAGTGATTCTACTTAATCTGCCTTTGGCTCTTATAGGAGGTATTGTAGCCATTTCGATTACGGGAGGAGTTATTAGCATCCCTGCTATTATTGGATTTATATCCCTATTTGGTATTGCAACCCGTAATGGGATGCTGCTGATATCTCGTTATAACGATTTACAAAATGAAGGGCTTTCTCCAGTAAAAAGCGTAATGCATGGATCGGTAGATCGGTTAAATCCAATATTGATGACCGCACTTAGTACAGGATTGGCCCTTATCCCATTAGCCGTTGGTGGAGATTTGCCAGGAAATGAGATTCAAAGCCCGATGGCAATCGTAATCTTGGGGGGATTGTTTACGTCAACGCTGCTCAATGCGTTTATTATCCCGATTATGTATCTTCTTACTAATAAAAAAATAGTTGAAGAGGTTATTACCGACGACGAAATTCAGGAGGCATAGCAATGAAAAAGATTATCATAGGCATGATGGCAATTATGGCGACAAGTTCCCTTTTTGCACAAGACAATATAAAAAACGTACTCAATACTATTGAGCAAAATAACACAACCCTCAAGGCTTTACGAGAGGCTGTAGATGCTCAGAAATTGGAGAATCGTACAGGTATTTATTTGGCAGATCCAGAGGTTGGTTTTAACTATCTCTGGGGGAATTCAGCTTCTGTTGGTAACCGACAGGATATTAGCGTTACTCAACGCTTTGACTTTGGTACCTTATCTGGATTGAAGAGTAGGGTTGCCAATGGGAAAAATGAGCTGCTTGAGTGGCAGTACAAAGCTGATAGAATGAATTTGCTCCTTGAAACTAAACGCTACTGCTTGGATTTGATATATTACAACTCCTTGCTCCGCGAACTTGAAATTCGTTTAGTACATGCCGAAGCTATTGTTGCAGGGCAAAAAGAGCGCCTTAAAAGAGGAGATGGCAATATGCTAGAATACAATAATGTCGAACTCAACTTGGCCGCTGTAAAAGGAGAAATATCCCGTGTTGAGACGGAGAGAAACAGTGCTATTTCTCAGCTTACCCGACTAAACGGAGGATTAAAGTTGACGTTTAATGAAGTTAGGTTTCCATCCATTGATATGCCTGCCGATTATGAAAGGTGGTATGCTACTGCTGAAGAGAAAAACCCAATTCTTTCGTATGTAAGACAAGAGGTTGAGCTTAGCAAAAAGCAGGTCTCTTTAGGTAGGTCGATGGGGTTACCTACTTTCTCCGCTGGGTATATGAGCGAGAATGTAGTTGGACAACGTTATCAAGGGGTGTCTATTGGGCTTTCCGTTCCGCTATGGTCTAACAAAAACAGGGTTAAGCAGGCAAAGAAAGCTGTAAGCGCTGCAGTTAGCAAACAAGCTGATACCAAACAGCAGTTTTTTAGCCAGCTGGAGATTTTGTATTTCCGTACACTTGGATTAAAAAAGGCTGCAGAGGTTTATCGTTCGTCACTTACGAATGCCAATAACAGTGCGCTACTAAAGCAGGCACTAGATGCAGGCCAAATTTCTATGCTGGATTTTATGGTACAGATCGGACTTTATTATAACACAGTCAACCAGGCTTTACAGGCGGAACTTGACTATCAAAAAGCTTTTGCAGAACTTTCGGCGGTTGAATTGTAATGAATCGCCGGGAGAGACGCGCCTTGAAACGAAATGGAAGGAAGCATCTCCAAAGTGAGAAGAAACCATCTTGGTGGCTAGTTGCCTTGAGTGTAGCTACCGGGGGGATCGTTGGGTTTTGTTTTTGGTATTTTCTTTCAAGGTGTGGAAGCGAGGGGTGCTTTTACAACAGCTTTCCTTTAGGTGAGCTATTTTGCTCATTGTTGTTTTTTGGGGCTCTACCTTACATATTATGCAATAAGCGATAAAATGTTTGAGAACAGGGTTGTTTGTAGCACTGACCTAGCGGATCAGTGGATTCAAACAACCCTGTTATTTTAAAGATCATTTACCTAATAACTCTTCTGATACGCTTGGCCTTAATTCCGTTAATTGGAAGGCATTATAGTTGAAAGTTACGAGTTGCTTTCGAACTATGATGGTTTCTTGCTAAAGCTTACTGCAGAAACGATTACTAGATTCTGCATCTGCCCTAGTGTGAATTTAAGGGCAAAAATTTAAATATTGTAGGGTAGATAACAACGTGCGGCCACATGCTGGGGAAAGCAAGATGGAGCAATTCCCCGCAGTGGTCGTAAAAAAGGGAGCGCCGAACGGCATTCTTTATTGTAAAAATGTCAACTTTTTTCAGGACTAGTTATATGGTGTAGTCTTTTTACAGCACCCTGCGCATCCTTTCTACCGCCTCCTGCACGTAGGCGCGGGGGCAGGCTAGGTTGATGCGGCGAAAGCCTTTGCCGTTGGCTCCGAAGGTAATGCCCTTGTTGAGGCCCACCTTCGCTTCGCCGATGAGCTTCCTATCCAGCTCTTCGTCGGTAAGGCCAAGTGCGCCGAAGTCCATCCAGGCAAGGTAGGTTCCCTCGGGCTTGTACACCTTGATGCGGGGCAGATGCTCCTTCACCAGGGCATCTAGCAGCTCGATGTTACCTAGAATGTAGCTGTTAAGTTGGTCGAGCCACTCGTCGCCATGCGTATAGGCGGCCTCTAGCCCAATTAGTCCGGGCAGATTGCTCATGCCTAGGTGCAGCTGCTGCTCCGATACCTGTAGGTACTGCTTGCGCAGCTCGGGGTTCGGGATAGCGGCGTAGGCTGTCGACAGTCCGGCCAGATTAAACGTCTTGCTGGGGGCCATAAAGGTTACGCAGCGGTTGGCAAAGCGGCTGTTGGCAATGGCCGCAATATGCCGGTGCCTATGGGGTTTCATGATGATATCCGAATGGATCTCATCGCTGATGATCGTTACGTTATGCTTTTCGCACAGCTCGCCAATACGAAGCAGCTCCTTCTCGTCGAACACGCGCCCGGTGGGGTTGTGCGGGTTGGATAGGATGATGGCCTTGGCGCCCTGTAGCTGGGTGTCGAGGTTTTCAAAGTCAATCTCAAAGCGGTCGCCATTGGCGATGAGCGGATTCTCGATTAGCGTGCGGTTGTTTTTTAGGATGGCATCGAAAAAGGGAGGGTAGACAGGAGTTTGTATCACAATCCGATCTTGGGGTTGGGTGTAGGCCCATACGGCCACGTTAAGGCCTGGTACTACGCCCGGCGAGTGGCAAATCCACTCCTTTTCGATGACCCATCCGTTGCGGCGCTCCACCCACCTGATAATGGCGTCGAAGTACGATTCGGGGCGGTAGGTGTAGCCCAGCACCTCGTGGGTAAGCCGTTCGCGTAGGGCGTTTACCACAAAATCGGGCGATTTGAAGTCCATGTCGGCCACCCACATGGGCAGCACGTTGGGGTTTCCGAATACGGTTTGGCGGGCGTCCCACTTGATGCAGCTGGTGCTCTCTCGCGAGATGATTTCGTCGAAGTTATAGGTCATGGCGTTTTAGCTAGGGGTGATTACAAAAAAAGGAGCACACGTGCTCCCTTTCTATTTTTTATGATGTGCAGAAAGCTTACTTTCCAATTTCGCTAACCTTTCTAAACATACCGTCTACCTTTTCGAAAAGTTCGGTCCAGATAGCCTTGTAGTAGGCCTTTACGATCTTCTTGTTGTCCTTGCCGTCAGGATTGTTGGCGCGGGTGTAAAGTTCGTTGCGCAGCTCAATGGCCTCG
This sequence comes from Alistipes sp. ZOR0009, assembly GCF_000798815.1. NCBI lineage: Bacteria > Pseudomonadati > Bacteroidota > Bacteroidia > Bacteroidales > Rikenellaceae > Alistipes > Alistipes sp. ZOR0009. Next base: position 10,478 of record NZ_JTLD01000059.1, read on the forward strand.
TTGATGATGTCGATTACTTCGTTTTGCTTTGCTGGGTGAAAGTATGTATAGTTGTAGCAATCAGCAATCACTTCGCTTACTAGATAGTCGATGTCCTTTTTTAGTCTTCTTACACTTGCCATAAATGCATGTTTTTTGGTAATAGCGCAAATTTAGCATCTTTTTCGTTACAGCATTTTACCTTCTCTCTTTTTTTGAGGTTTATACTAGGAAATTATCCTAACGATGGTTAGTTGTGTTAATTTTGCTTCTTTTGTAGGATAATTATGCGAATCTTTACTTTCGATGAGACGACGCTTTAAAACCGCCTTTTGGAGGAGAATGGAAATGATGGCCAGCTTCAAGAAGAACTTCGAGAAGTTTGGAGGTTTCTTTCTGCTGCTGACCAGCATAGTTTCTATTGCCGTAATCATATATGAGATCGGATTTGATCTAACGCCAGAGTTTTATTCGAGGTCGAGCAACTTCTACTTTTTTGCTTACCTCGTTTTCTTTGCCAGCCTAATCTTTCGATTTTTCAGTAAGGATTTCAGGGAGAAGAAGGGGAAGGGGCACTTTCTGGCGTGGGGAATGTTCGGAATGCTATTTTTTCTGCTCATCATTGCCTACCTCAAGCCCGATGAGTATATCCGAACGAAGGCGCCTTTTCTGGCTTTTTTGAAGAGTCCGCTATTTACCTACGTCTTTTTGCTTATCCTCTCGGTGATGGAGGTGTCTCGCTCCACCTTTGCCATGCTCAAGAAGGAGATCAACACCTCGCTTATTTTTGTGCTCAGCTTTCTTCTGATAATCTTGGCAGGTGCCGGGTTGCTGCTGCTGCCTAATGCAACTACAGGCGGTATTTCGGTGGTTGATGCGCTGTTTACCTCCACCAGTGCGGTTTGTGTTACCGGGCTTATCGTGGTGGATACTGCTACGGCCTTTACTCCAATTGGTCAGATTATAATTATACTCCTCATACAAATAGGCGGAATAGGGGTAATGACGCTTACCTCCTTTTTTGGTTATTTTTTGGTAGATAAGTTTTCTTTTAAGAATCAAATTAATCTTGGGGACTTCATCAGCGAAGACAACATTAGCGAGATTTTTAAGACGTTGATGAAAATTGTTTTCATTACGCTTTCCATCGAGGCTGTAGGGGCGGTGTTCATATATTTATCGATAAAGGATACGATTGGAGCTTATAATGAGGTTTACTACTCCGTTTTTCACGCGATATCGGCGTTCTGTAATGCGGGTTTCTCAACCTTTACGGACAACCTATACGATATTCGAGTTCGCGAAAACTATGCATTGCACACCTACATTGGCTTGTTGATTATTCTTGGAGGTATTGGTTATCCGATACTATTCAATTTTATACAGCTTATAAAGCATTTCGTTCGGAATAAGGTTCGTCAGGTGTTGGGATTGCAGGCACGCTACATTCATCGCCCTAAAATTATTAACCTCCATACGAAACTGGTAGTTTACACTACGCTGCTGCTGCTGGTTTTTGGGGCAATATTCTTTGGGATATTCGAGTACGATAATACGCTAAAAGGGTTACCTTGGTATGGTGTTGCTGCCGAGTCTTTTTTTGGATCGGTAACGCCGCGTACGGCAGGGTTTAACTCTATAAATATGGGGCAGATGCTGCCGCAAACCGTTTTACTTACCATGTTTTTAATGTGGGTTGGAGCGTCGCCAGTATCAACAGGGGGTGGTATTAAGACTTCTACCTTTGCTGTGGCCATGCTTAACATTTTTAATGTGGCACGTGGTAGAGAACGGCTTGAAATTGGTGGCCGCGAGGTTACCAACAGCTCGGTTCTTAGGGCCTTTGGTGCTATTGTGCTCTCGATCCTAATTATAGGCATTTCCTCATCGCTAATTAAGATTTTTGAACCCAAAATTGATATGATGGCGATAGTGTTCGAGAGTATTTCGGCGCTAAGTACCGTGGGGCTATCTATTGGTATTACGCCAAGCCTCGATGATGGTAGTAAAATAGTGCTGATTGTAACCATGTTTATTGGGCGTGTTGGCGCGTTAACATTCCTTTCTGGGCTAATTAAGCATTCCCGCGAGCTGGACTACCGCTACCCCAAATCGAGTATTTTTGTCAACTAGCAAACAATTAAGTAGAGATGAAGTTTATCATTATTGGTTTAGGAAATTACGGATCTGCGCTTGCCGAGCGTCTTACCTCCATGGGGCACGAAGTAATTGGGGTGGATTCTAATACCCACCGTATCGAAGAGCTAAAGTCAAAAATAACAAGCACCATAAGCATGGATATTAATGAGGTTCACATGCTGAAGGTGCTTCCATTAAAAGATGCCGATGCGGTAGTTGTTGCTATCGGAGAAAATGTAGGGGCCTCAATTTTGGTGTCTGCAGAACTTAAGCAGCTAAAGGTTAATAAGCTTATTAGTCGTGCCATCTCTACGTTGCATACTACGGTTCTAGAAGCCATTGGTGTAGACGAAGTAATTACTCCAGAAAAGGATTCAGCCGAAGATTTTGCCTTACAGCTCGATGTGAAAGGCTATAAGGACTCATATGCCATATCAAACCAGCATCGTATTCTCTCTATGACAGTGCCTAGCATTATCGTGGGGCAAGCCGTTGGCGAACTTTCGTTGGGAGATAAGTTTAATATTAAGCTGGTAACTATAATAAGGAAGGAGTATGCAACCAACTTTTTGGGGGCAAAATCGATGACCGAAAAGGTTGTTCATCCGGTCGGTTTGGGGACTGTTATTGAAAAGGAAGACACCTTAGTCCTGTTTGGAGACATCTCCAATATCCAAAATTTTACCAACTTCTACTCCTAACTTACTTTTTGAAAATAAAAAATACGGCAAGAATAAGAAAACCAAAACCAATGAGGTGGTTTACTTTTATGGTTTCGTTTTTAAAAACAAGAACGCTGAATACCATAAAGACAGTAAGGGTAATAACCTCTTGAATAACTTTTAGTTCAACAAGGGAGAAAGGGCCTCCATTCTCCCTAAAACCAATTCGGTTTGCGGGTACCTGAAAAAAATACTCAAAAAGGGCAATTCCCCAACTTATTAGGATTACTGCTACAAGTGGTAGGGTTTGAAACCACGAGTATTCCTTTAGTTTTAGGTGTCCATACCACGCAAAGGTCATAAATACATTAGAAAGGACTAGTAGCGCTATTGTCAGAAAAATTTTCATTTCGGTAAATTGAGGTGCAAATATAGCCTCATTTGTTTTTACCTGAACAGATTGTTACTATCGGCGAATTTTGTGTATTTTATTATTTATCCTTCAGGGGTGGAGTTCTGTAAGCGGCGTTCTGCGGCTTTTATTCTCATATTTTTAATCTTAAACCCTTAATACTAATAAGTATTTTATAGCTAGAACTGAAGATTTGTACCAAAATTTATGGGTGTAAGGATGGCCATGAATAAATCTTATAGGTAGATATTTCGCTTGTTATTTTATTAAACTTATTGAAAATTGGTCGATTTTATTTTTCTTTAAAGTCTGAATGTTTTATTCACTAGTAGAACAGGATTAAGTTGATATAGATAATAATGAGAATTATATGACGCTAAATAAAGAGGAGCAAGAAGATCGAAAAATAGTTGTGTCTGCAATACCTGCGCTTGATACAAGGAGTCTTGCTGATAAGGTAGAAACAATGCTTATTCAGCTTTTGATCGATAAGAAATTGAAACCTGGAGACTCTATTCCTAAGGAGCTGGATCTGGCACAAGCAATGGGCGTAAGCCGCACTGTCATAAGGGAAGCCCTATCTCGGCTGCGTACATCAGGTATAGTGGAATCGAAGAAGCACCGAGGAGCTATACTTATAAGTCCCAACCTTTCGAATGTTCTTGGTCGTTCTTTGATCCCTACGATGCTCAATAAATCAACCTTGAAAGATCTTTTCGAAATGAGGCTGGTAATAGAAATTGGAATGGCCGATGTTATATTCAATAAGATAACCAAGGATGATATTGCCGAGTTAAAGCAGATGGTGGAGGGACAACCAGCAATGGTTGATGCCAATACTTTGTTTGAGGTAGATCATGAAGTTAATTTTCATGGAAAGTTATATGAAATCACTAAAAATAAGACGCTAAAAGATTTTCAGTTTTTGCTTCTTCCAATATTCAACCATGTATACGAGATGGGGGTTTTAAGACCATCTTTGAATCCTGATTCTCATGTTTCGCACAAGGGGCTTGTTGACGAGTTGGAAAAAGGTGATCCGAACTCTTTTAGAATTGCAATGCGAAACCATTTAGATAATCATTTCCGAAGGCTCTTTGAGCAGGAGTAAAATTTCTAGTGGCCTGCGCATTAAAGATATTTTGTTTCATTCTTAATAAAGGTTGTTGTTTATTTGTTTTTTTAAGTTTATAACCACTAATTTTTTGTGAATAGATTATCTATTTATACATAGACGTATAAAAGAATTAGGGTATTGGTTGTGAGTATGCCATATCATAGCTTTGATGGTTCTTTTTGAATTCTCAGAATATGCTAGGATGCAAGCTAAGAATAGTGTGGAGCTTGTTTATGGGGGTAAGTGTAGCATTAATTTAATAAAGTAAATCGTTTTTTATGATTTTGGATTCCGTACAGTATCTTGGCTTATACGTAGGGGCTATTCCTGAACTAAGTAAGGTTGTTACATATTTGGACGAAGTTGAAAAGATAGGTATGCCAGACGAGAGAGTAAACATCGATGGTGATAACCTATTTGTCATTCCAAGTAGAGGATTAGGTAAAACGGCCTCCGATGCGTTGTTGGAAGCTCATGACTCATATATCGATGTTCAGGTGTGCTTGGGAACTGCTGAAACCTTTGGTTGGAAGAACCGAAATTGCTGTTTAGCGCCTATTGGTACGTTTGATAATGAAAAGGATATAATCTTTTTTGAAGATAAGCCCAGTACATTTCTTACCATTAAAAAAAGGGAATTTGTAATTTTTATGCCCAACGATGCTCATGCTCCGTTAATTTTTGATGGGGATGTTGTTAAGTTGATCTTTAAAATTAAGGTCTCTTAATACGTAGAATGAACATTGTTTAGGGTATGAAATTTAATGCGTTAGTTCCCGAATCACCTTATATTTTTCGATATTTGGCTTACGCTCTGCTGTCGCAAGCCAAGCAATCTGTTTACGACTATAAATATTTTTCTAATGTTAGGTTTAAAGGGGGCAGTTCTGCTTCTTTAGAGAAAAAGATTGAAAGCATAGGAGATGTAGATTTCAATGTAAAGGGTGTTAAGCATACGTTAAATGCCTTAGTTTCTGGGACCGATACTTTGTCTTTTCTCGTTGTTAAAGATGGAAAAATTATTTTTCAGCATTACAGTGACGGAGTCAGAGAGGAAACGCCTTTGTTGTCGTATTCTGTAACTAAAAGCTTTTTTTCGAGCTACTTGTCGAGGTTACAGCAGTTTGGTGTTTTTTCTTTTTCAGATATGCTAGATCAGCATAACCAGAGTATGCCTAGCTTTATAGGTAAACGAACAATCCAGAGTCTTATGAATATGGAATCAGGCATTCGTTATATTCATGGGAAAAGTCCATCTACGGATATGGTTCGTTTTTGGCTTTCTCCCAATGTTAGGAACGATCTACTATCTATAAAACAGGATGTTTCTGGACAATCTTATTTTCTTTACAATGATATCCATTTGCATTTATTGTACCGAATGTTGGATAATAAGTTGTTTGATGTCGCATCCGATTTTTACCATAGTATTTGGAAATCTTTTGATATGACCTACGATGGGCTATTAATGCAGGATAGTTCTAAACGGAAATGGTTAAAAATGGATGGAGGCCTCTCGTTAACAGCCTACGATATGGCAAAATTTGGACAGATTTACCTAAATAATGGGAAGGTAAATGAAAATCAAATTCTTCCTTTGGAGTGGTGTCAGGATATCAAGAAGTCGACCAATACGAGAATGGACTTGGAGTATTGGGACTTGTACCGTCAAATAAATCATCGTTGGTACCCTGTATTTAAGGAAGGGCGTACGTACTATAAAAACTTTTGGTGGGGTACAGAACAAGAGAACGGTCCTAATGATATTTATGCGATGGGGATTTTGGGACAGTTTGTATATGTTTCCTCAAAAAATAACGTTGTTATAGTCCGCCAAGGTAATAGTTGGGGTATAGAGGGTTGGTGGCCTTCCATTTTTGAGAAACTTGCTGAAAAAGTAAATGAAATTATATAGAAAAGGCTGTTCATTGAACAGCCTTTTCTATTATATCTTTTGAAGAGGAACCTTCGGCATGTCATAAATTAAGGAGTGAGCCTCAATTGTAAACCAATCTTCGAATATGTCCCATGATCTTTCTTTTGGCCATAGATCTTCCTCGCTATACCAGTCCATCAGCTCGTTGGTGAAGATTTGATCGTAGTTTTTTTCCAAGTAGGTTACGATATCGTCTTCACTTTCAAATTCGGGGATAAGATAGACGTTGAAATCACCGCTTTCTTCAATTTCTTCAAGATCAAATTGCTCGTCTACAGATAATAGCCAATCCCAAAAAGGCTTTTGAGGGATTACAACAAGCGCGTTACGATTTACTATTTTCATCGAATTTTATTTATTTGGCCATAAAACCGGTTGTTCCTATAGCTAATGGTTATATCCTGAACCTCTATTATGGAGGTCTTTCTTGAAAACAAATGTACGCAAGAAATTGCTTTGGGTCAATGAGTGGCCATACAAATATTATTTTTATCTCAATTAGCAAAAAGACGCCTAATTAGTTGTTAGAGTTATAATTCTTTACAAAATTTGCTTCGCTTTATAAACACACTTTATATCTTATGTTTGGATTAGATGCAATGCATACTATGATGCTGATATTGTTGTTGTTGGCAACAGTTGCATTCGAGTTTATTAACGGCTTTCACGATACTGCAAATGCGGTAGCTACGGTTATTTACACCAACTCTCTGAAGCCTAAAACAGCAGTTATTTGGTCGGGATTTTGGAATTTCGTTGGAGTTTACGTTGGTGGTATCGCTGTAGCAATGGGGATCATGCATTTGATTCCGAATGAGATACTGGCAGATTACAACACCTATAAATCAATGGCTTTGATTTGGGCGATCATTATCACTGCCATCGGTTGGAATTTTTTTACTTGGTATTTTGGAATTCCGTGTTCTAGCTCGCATACTTTAATCGGTTCAATTTTTGGGGTCGTGTACACTTATACCTTGTTGCATCCAGGTACGAGCGTTGTTTTGAACTGGCAGAAAATTTTGGATATTGGCCTTGCACTGCTGATTACTCCAGTTTTGGGGTTTGCATTGGCGCTTATTTTGATGTATATCCTTTTTAAGGTTGTAAAGAAAAAGAAGATATTTAAGGAGCCGAAACCTAACAAGAAGCCTCCATTTTGGATTAGAACGCTTTTGATTCTGACATCTACCAGCGTTAGCTTCTCGCATGGCTCTAACGATGGTCAAAAAGGTGTTGGTATCATGATGATTATCCTTATAGCATTGGCACCATCTTTTTATGCGTTGGATAATTCAAAAGATCCGAAAGATTTGGTGATTAATATTCAGCGTGTCGAGCAGGTTTTACGTCAAATCGATATCGCTAAGTTAAAGGCCGATGATCAGGCGGTGGTAGCAGGGGCTGTAGTGAAGTTGGACAGCATGTCAAGAACTTTCAATAGCATAAACAGCTTTAGCCAACTTAAGAGTAATGTGGCGGCTGAAACCCGTGTGAGCTTGGTCGCTATTGTGAAAAACCTGAAGGGCATTAAAGACGCTAATGTTGCCTTGTTTAGTCAAGCCGTAAATAAGCATGATTTAAAAAGGTTTGATCACGATCTTAAAAAGATAAATGATTACGCAGAGTATGCTCCTACTTGGGTGATTTTGCTGATCTCCATAGCGCTTGGTATGGGTACAATGATCGGCTGGAAGCGTATTGTGGTAACAATAAGCGAGAAGATAGGCAAAACACACATGACCTATGCTCAGGGAGCAACTTCGGGTGTAATGGCAGCTTCTACAATCGGGCTATCATCAGTTCTAGGACTTCCTGTGAGTACAACCCATATTTTATCGTCTGGTATCGCGGGCTCAATGGTGGCTAGTGGTGGTTTGAAAAATCTTCAAACCAAAACCTTGAAAAATATAGGTGCCGCTTGGCTGGTAACTTTGCCAATCACTATTTTAGTGTCAGGGCTATTGTATTGGCTCTTTATTTCCATAATTGGCTAATGATCGAAAGGATAAAGAAACTTTCAAATAATGAAAAGGGGATGATAGTCTTAATTATCATCCTCTTCTTTGGAATTTTACTACGTTGGGGCTACGTACGCCAAAATGCTCAAAAGGGCATAGATAGATATATCAAAACAGACACACGTACAACGCGATAATCGGCATTCTATCCTGTCGATGGGTTTTATCGAAGGGATAATGCTTCGCAATAAACCTATGATTAAATGAAACGTTCTGATTTTCAATTTTTAGCTGTAATTTTAGCACTTTTCCTTCCTTTCGTATTTTCAAAAGATTTGTATGACTTTTACTGTTTGGCAAATGCCGATCATGGTATCCTTTTGAGCTTCATTAAGTTTGCGGTGCTTGCAACTTTAGGAGAGTCGTTAGGTGTTCGAATACGTCAAGGTGTTTATAACTATCGAGGTTTTGGCCTTTTACCTAGAGCGATAGTTTGGGGGCTTTTGGGTATCGCTATTAAGATTGCCTTCATTATTTTCAGCCAGGGGGCTGGTGCCGTGCTCGCCTATTTTGATGTAATGAAGAACGATAGTTTTGCGTACAAATTAGGTTTGGCGTTTACGGCTTCTGCGTTTATGAATATCATTTTTGCTCCGGTAATGATGATGGTACATAAGATTACCGATACGCATATTGTTCAGCAAGGTGGAACTGTAAAGGGGCTATTTTCTCCTATCGACGTACCTGTAATTCTTAAAAAGGTGGACTGGCAGATGATGTGGGGATTTGTATTCAAAAAAACAATTCCTTTCTTTTGGATTCCTGCACATACAATAACCTTTTTACTTCCAGCTACTTTTCAGGTACTTTTTGCCGCAGTATTGGGAATTGTACTTGGTGTTATTCTTGCATTTGCGGCCAACAAAAGTAAGTAGCAGGCGATATTTCGTTATATTTGGGAATAATTGAGATAATTTTCGGCTGCTAGCCATGTTTTTTATCTGGCTAAGCTGATTAATTTAACGTATTAGATTATGAAGAAGGTTGGAGTTTTTTATGGACCAAAAGGTGGATCGACAGAAGATGTTGCCAAACGAATTGCTTTACAGTTTGGTGATTCTGCAATTCTTATACCTGTAAGCGATGCAACTGCTGCTGATGTTAATAAATACGACAATGTGATTTTTGGCGTGGCGACTTTGGGGCGTGAAACTTGGACTGCAGATGTTAAAGGAGATTGGGATCTCTTTTTCCCTGAGTTAGAAAAGGTAAATACAGAGGGTAAAATGTTTGCTATTTTTGGACTTGGGGATCATTTGACTTATTCCAATAACTTTGTTGATTCGATGGGGCATGTTGGAAAAGTTCTTTTGGGTAAAGGTGCAACGCTTGTAGGGAAATGTCCAACCTGCGACTATACTTATAACGAATCGGAAGCGGTAATCGATGGCCAGTTTATAGGTCTACCAGTTGATGAAATTTTTGAATCGGAAAAGACAGATGAGCGCATTAAAGATTGGACTGTTCGTCTGAAAAATCGCTTTATTTAATTATAACGATATTTTGAATGAAACGGCTTAGGGGTTACGGCTCCTGAGCCGTTTTAGTTTTGGAGGAGGATGGTGGTGAGTTGGTTAAGCATTAATACATTTGCTGTGATTGTAGAATATCTGTTGCGTCCCAAATCGTTCTAGATAATCTGCAACCTTTATTCAGGTTGTGTAAAACACAAAGTGCTACAAATTCGTAGACTTTGAATTTATCTCTTTTTAAATCAATTGTAGGGGTTGTTTTTTTTAGATTTAGAATCCATTCTATGTGGTGGTAGCAGCAGAGTAATGCCGTATACATTGTCATTAATGACGGTGTAGTGGAAATACGTTTTTTGTTGGTGATGAGTATAGGATGCTTATTGTGTCTTTTCTGTAGTAACAAGAGAAACTCTTGATGAATAATTCTAAATGGGACGGTATGCTAAAACATCACTTAAAATATTCAAAGTTTTAACGGTTTGTATAAGAGTAGGATAAAGATAAAGGCATTATTCAGAAGTAGTTGTGATCACAATAAAATAAAAGAAATAGTTAATGGTAATGTTTTTAATGCAGGATGTAGATGAGCTTAAGAGGTTTGTTGTAACTACTAAGAAGCGCAATTTATGCGGCAATCTGCTAAAGCTTACTGCAGAAACGATTACTAGATTCTGCAGTAAGGGTATGTTAGATGCATGCCAGTCTATTCCTATTCCAGTCTCTGTGGCTCTTGATCCTTACGGGTTATGGTATGGATGCCTTTTTTGATAAATACATAGGTAATAGGAATAAGCGATAGAGCATTAGCCCATATAAGCGGACCATCCCACAGCATTAATCCGTATACCAGCCATAGAATAATGGCCACTTCCACAATGCAGTACATGGCAAATGAGATGCTTCTTGTGTCGTTTGTTTTGTAAACCTTATATGCTTGAGGAAATTGGTTTAACGTAGAGAGAATGGCGGCCATTGATCCTACAATTTCTAATGTGCTCATTGGTTTTGGGATTATAGTATAAACTCGAAATTTTCCTTTTTGTGCTTGTTATAAAGCTTTTTATCAAATCGATAAAGCTGTGCGGGCTTATGGGCAACACCCTCCTGCAGCTCATCTGTTGCCACCAGAAATTTCATTCCCGATATTTTACGACGGAAGTTACGTTTGTCAAACTTCTGGTTTAGGATCAGCTCAAACAGATTCTGTAGCTGCCCTAGTGTGAACTTCTGGGGCAGAAGTTCAAATATTATGGGATGGACAAGCATATCCAGGCTTAGCTGCTTGAGCGCAGCGTTCAGGATCTCGCGATGGTCGAATATTAGCTCGAAGGTGTCGTTTACATTCATCCATTCAGCCCTGTCTATCAGCTTAATTTTTTTGGGCTGATTAGGTTTAATCAGAGAGTAGAATCCAATTGTGATAACCCTTTCGTGGATAAGCCCGTTATCTTTAATCCATTGGTACTCGTCGTTATCCCTATTTAGCCGGTCGAGGTTGCTGAAAACGCTGAATTGTGACATAAATATATTCTGTGCCCCAGTTTGCTCCAGCAGCGTTCTGGAGGCCGTGTCCTCCATTCGTTCGTTGTAGAACATATGATTTCCTGGTAGCTTATACCTCAACTCTGTGCCGTTTGGTGTGGGAATAAACTCCTTACGTACTAAGACTTTAAGACAACCTTTGTCGTATGAAAATATTGCACAATCTACAGATATGTTGGGAATGACAGATGCTTGCTCCACTCTTGCTTTTATTAGTTTTTGATGATAACGGCGTTGTTCTGACGATGATGCCGATGTTAGTGTCTAATTAACATTGTTAGTGTTAAGATGACAATACAAAATAATTGAAAAAAAACGAGGTTTAAAACAGGTGAAATGATTAGTTGTGTAATATATAATTAATATAAATAAACACTATTCTGGTTTGTATAATTCTAAGATATAGGTTGTTTGATAAGTGTATTACTGTTAATATTGACTGTTTATTGTTGTTAAAGTGTTGAAATAACACTAAGGGTGTAAAAAAAACACTGAAAGAATTTTTGAATTTGAAAATAATGCTGAATTTTGTTAACAACTAACAAATAGGATTTCTAGTATTAATACTCGGATAATGAGAAGATTCATTAGTTTTATTGCTTGTGCATTTGTGTTGATGTCGTTTACTCCGAAAGGTAAAAGCGACGTGGAGTTGCGTGTAAACAGCATGCTTAAAAAGATGACGCTTGAGGAGAAGGTAGGGCAGATGGCCCAGATTACTCTCGACGTTATTGCTGCCGGAGGTGACAGGTATTCGAGTGCCGAACCTCTGCAGGTAGACAAGGCGAAGCTTCGTCATGCGGTTGTGAAGTATCACGTTGGGTCGGTTCTGAATACGACCAACAACAGGGCGAGGGATATTGCCACTTGGAACCGTACTATTGGAGATATTCAGGAGGTGGCTACTAAAGAAACCCGTTTGAAGATTCCTATTATATACGGTATCGATGCCATTCATGGTGCCACTTATTCGCTGGGTGCTACGATGTTTCCCCAGCAGATTGGGTTAGCTGCAACATGGAATCCAGCTCTAGCCAGAAAAATGGGGGAAATTGCGGCCTACGAAACAAGAGCTTGTAGCATTCCTTGGAACTTTTCACCGGTGTTAGATTTGGGGGCTGATCCCCGATTTTCACGTCAGTTTGAGGGTTTCGGAGAGGATCCCTATCTAGGTTCAGTGCTTGGTGTGCAGCTGGTAAAAGGTTATGAGGGCGATAGCCGTAACATTGCAGGTTCCCATCAGGTAGCTTCCTGCATTAAGCACTTCTTGGGCTATGCAGTACCAATATCGGGTAAGGATAGAACTCCTGCTTATATTCCAGACAATGTGCTTCGCGAGTATCATCTTCCTGCATTTAAAGCAGCAATAGATGCTGGTGCAACTACCATTATGATAAACTCTGGTATAATTAACGGAGTTCCTGTTCATGCAAATCCTTTGATAATAACAAATTTACTAAAAAAGGAACTTGGTTTTAAAGGTCTTGTGGTTACCGACTGGGGGGATATCGAAAATCTGTATCGTCGAGATCGGGTTGCTGGAAGTGTCAAGGAGGCTGTGAAAATGGCGGTCAATGCTGGAATAGACATGTCTATGATCGCTTACCAGTACGAAGAGTTTTGCGATGCCTTAGTTGAGCTGGTAAAAAGTGGTGAGGTAAAGCAATCACGCGTGGACGATGCAGTACGAAAGATTCTGAGATTAAAATTGGAGTTGGGACTTTTCGAAAAACCGGTTTCAGATAGCCATAGCTATCCGTTATATGGCTCGGAAGAGTTTGGAAAGGTTGCTTACGCCTCCGCTTTAGAGTCGATTACGCTGCTAAAAAATAGTAATGGAATTTTGCCCCTTACTAAGGGTGCAAAAATATTGGTTGCTGGACCCAATGCCAACTCCATGCGTTCTCTTAATGGGGGATGGAGCTACTCCTGGCAGGGAGAAAAAACCGATGAGTACACAGAGCGGTTCAATACGTTCTACGAAGCTATCAGCAGGAGTAACGGTGACGAGAATACTCGCTTTGTTCCAGGGGTCTCCTACGATAAGGACATAAAGTATTATAAAAGCCATAAGGACAAATTTGATGAGGTGCTTGCTGCAGCTCGCTGGTCCGATGTGGTCGTACTCTGTTTAGGAGAAAACTCGTATACAGAGAAGCCTGGGGACCTGCAGGATATGCATATCGACGACCTGCAGGTAGAGTTGGCTACTGAGGTGGCAAAGTCGGGTAAGCCTGTAATTCTGGTTCTTAACGAGGGCCGTCCTCGTGTTATATCACGAATAGAATCGTTGACGAATGGCGTAATACAAACCTATTTGCCAAGTAATTATGGAGGAGATGCTCTTGCTGCCATCATTTTTGGCGATGAGAATCCATCTGGAAAGTTGCCTTACACCTATCCTTCAGCCCCCAATTCGTTGGTTCCCTACTACCATAAGCCTTCTGAGGAGCAGAAGAAGATGGTTGGGGCGTACGACTACGAAGGAGACTACAATCCTCAGTATGAATTTGGATTCGGATTAAGCTATACAACTTTTTCCTACTCAAACATGAAGGTAACTAAGGTTACGATGGGAGCAAACGAAGAATTTACCGTTTCGGTTGATGTAACCAATACCGGAAAGCGTGCGGGCAAGGAGGTGGTACAGCTATACTCTTCTGATCTAGTTGCCTCTATCACTCCCGACGTGAAGCGCCTTCGTCGCTTCGAAAAAATTGAATTAAAACCTAATGAGACAAAGACTGTTGTATTTAGCCTTTCTACTCGCGATCTCGCATTTGTTGACATGCATAACAGGTGGATTGTAGAACCTGGGCAGTTTGAATTGAGAGTCGGTAATCTGAGCCAGTTGGTTATTGTTAAGTAAAACAGCTAAGTGTCTTTTTAAAACAACGCAGATATGGAAACTAACCTATTTTTGAGAATCGCAAAGCTGAAGAACAAGGGGTGGTGCACCTTGTTCTTGGTGCTCGGACTCGTCTTTTTGCAGCTCAGCTCATTTGGACAGACGGGAACAGTTACAGGCACAGTAAAGGATGACGACAAAACTCCTACACCTGGAGTTAATGTCACGATTAAAGGGACTACCACAGGTGCTGCAACTGATGTTAATGGAAAATATGCAATCAAGGCGGCATCTACTGATGTGCTGGTATTTTCATTTATCGGAATGCAAACGATTGAGGTTTCTGTTGGAAACCGAAAGGTGGTCGATGTAATTTTGAAGTCAGAGACAAAAAAATTAAATGAGCTGGTAGTGATTGGCTATGGCTCTGTTCAGAAGAAGGATGTTACTACTGCTGTATCCACCGTGTCGGCAAAGGAGATCGCCGATAGGCCTATTGTTTCGGCTGCGCAGGCGTTGCAGGGCAAGAGTGCTGGTGTTCAGGTGGTGCAGCCATCAGGCAAACCGGGAGTCGGACTCTCTATCAGAGTACGAGGTTCTACCTCGGTGGTGGCCAGCAACGAACCGTTGTATGTTGTTGATGGTATTCCAACCGATGGTGTATCTAACCTTTCTCCAAATGATATCGAGAATATGGTTATCCTTAAGGATGCCTCTTCTGCTTCGATCTACGGGGCGCGTGCTGCTAATGGGGTGGTGTTAATCACGACCAAACGCGGTAAGTCGGGTAAGGCGCTGCTTTCGTTTAACGCTTATACTGGAGTTTCCAAGATTGGAAAGACTATTGACGTGCTCAACACCGAGCAGTACCGTCAGCTGTTAAAAGATATAGGTGGAGCAAACCAGGTGCCCGATGGCATTTCAACCTATACCAACTGGAATGATGAGACCTTCAAAACGGGTACCATTCAAAGCTATCAACTTTCTGCCAGCGCAGGACGCGAGGGGTACTCGTACTACGTGTCAGGCGGTTATCAGGAGGAGAAGGGGATTGTTGCTCCGGCCAGCTTTAAGCGCTACACCTTTAGAGCGAACATGGATAACCAACTCAAAGAGTGGGTAAAGCTAACAACCAACTTCAGCATGTCGCGGGCGCAGAATATGAATGCTGCTGACAATGCAGGTTCGGGGCGTGGCGGGGTAATCCTGAGTGTGCTTAACACACCTCCATTCCTTTCTGTTTGGGATTCCAAAAATCCAAAGCAGTATGCAGCCAATCCATTTCAGCCTTCTTGGGAAAACCCGCTGGCGCAATCGGCTGCTAAAGATCAGAATACCGATTCTAAAATACAGGGAAGCGCTGCATTGGAGTTCTCCTTGCTAAAGGATTTAAAATATAAGACGACCTTAGGGGTAGACTATAATGTACACAACTGGGACTACTATCTCGATCCTGTTCGAACCAACTGGGGGCGTAAAAATAATGGGCTGGGTAAGGCTGATCGTAGCTCATCTACTGTTTGGTTGTGGGAAAACCTGCTGACATACAGCAAGTCATTCAACAAGCTCAACTTTAACGGTATCTTGGGATCATCAACTCAAAGTTCACGATGGGATCATGCCTACATGGAGGGGAAGGATTATCCTGCGAATATACCGATTGAGACTCTTAATATTGCGAACCTAATTGATCCATACAGCGCAAGCACATCAGCCTCCGAGTGGTCTGTACTATCCTACTTTGCTCGTGCTTCGTTTAACTACGACAATAAGTATCTGCTGACTGCCAACTTCCGTGCCGATGGTACTTCCAAAATGCCGTCTAATAATAGGTGGGGATATTTTCCTTCATTCTCTGCCGGTTGGAGGGTTAGCTCAGAACGCTTCATGGAATCAATTGCAAGTGTAGTAAACGATCTTAAGCTTCGTGTTGGCTGGGGAGAAACAGGAAACCAGGAGGGTATTGGTGACTACTACTACTATGGTACCTATGGAATTACCCGCCGACCCATTACCGATCCTTACTCTGGTCCGCTGTTGTGGAGGCAAAGGATGAATAATCCTGACCTTAAGTGGGAAACTACAACCCAGTCAAACGTTGGTGTCGATGTTTCATTCCTGAATTCTAGAATTACACTTAACATGGATGCCTACTACAAGAAGACAACCGATTTGCTGTTTGACGTTGTGTTCCCATCTACGGTTGGCTTAGGAGCATTGAGACGTAATAATGGAGAGGTCGAAAATAAGGGCTTCGAGTTTAATATTACCTCACAGAATCTGAAAGGAGCGTTGGGTTGGACTACGGACTTCAACATGTCGTTTAACAGGAATAAAGTTACCAAGCTGGGATTGACCAAAAACTATCTCTACGGAGGTATTGAAAGCAACGGACAGAGCATCATCCTGCTTAAAGAGGGTGTGTCGTTGGGTACTTTTTATGGCTACATCTCGGAAGGAGTGAATCCGGAGACCGGGGATATTATCTATAAAGATTTGAACAGTAACGGTAAAATAGATCCAGACGATAGGACAATAATAGGTAACGCGCAACCTGACTTCATATTTGGGATGACGAACTCCTTTACTTGGAAAAATTTCAACCTCAACTTCTTTATTCAGGGAAGCTACGGGAACGATATCTTTAATGCCACTCGAATTGATACCGAAGGTATGTTTGATGTTAAAAACCAATCTACGGAGGTGCTAAGGCGTTGGAAAAGGCCTGGTATGGTTACCGATATCCCACGTGCTGGAAATATCTACAACTCCAATAACTCTACCCGTTTTGTCGAAGATGGATCGTATGTTCGGCTCAAAAGTGTGACCCTTGGATATATGCTTCAGGGACGCTGGATGGGAAAGGTTGGCATTAATAAGCTGAACATTTATGTAACAGGTCAAAACCTGCTAACGTTGACCAACTATTCGGGTTACGATCCCGAAGTGAATATGGGTGGTGGCAGCAGCACCGTTCTTGGGGTAGACTATGGAACTTATCCTCAGTCTAAATCGGTGGTAGCTGGTGTAAATATCGAATTTTAAACCGCGAAATCATGAGATATAAAATATATTGGGAGGTTACAGCGCTTGCTTTAATGCTTGCTGTTTCGTCGTGTGATGGACTCCTAGATAAAGAGCCTATTTCTGAAATTTCTGAAGGTATGGTGGGCGATAATGGTAATGCCAGCGATACCATTCGTTTCAAGACAGCTGCTCAGGCTGAGTCGTTCCTTGGAACATGCTACAATGAGTTTCAAACCGAGTACTTTCAGCTCGACTACTATATTAATAGCGAGATGCAGTCGGACAACTCTTACCAAGGAGCCAATGGGGTGGAGCTGGAGCAGATTGAAAACTACCAACTTTCGCCAACAAATAAAAACATAACCCGCGACTGGGGATACTTGTATCGCTTTATAGGTAATGCCAACGTGGTTATAGATAATGTATTAAAAACTCCCGATCAAACCTTCCCTGATGCCAGGAAGCGACAAATAAGAGCCGAAGCGCTAGTAATGCGCGCTTGGTGCTATTTCGACTTGGTGAGATTATACGGTGGTGTACCTTTGGTATTAAAGGCCATTCCATCAATTAATTCGGGGAATGTCGAGAACGTATATCCGTTGCTTTATCCCGATCGCGCAACTGAAGATCAGGTATATGCACAGATTGAGAAAGATTTGATAGAATCACTACCTCTTGTTCAGGAGTTTCCTGCTACTAAAGCAGTTGTTTCTAAAGCATTGGTAAACTCTTTACTAGCGAAATTCTATGCTACCAAACAACCTGCAGATTGGGCAAAGGTTAAGCAGTATGCCCAAAATGTAGTTGGGGATACCCGATATGAGCTTTTACCCGATTATGCCGATCTATTTAAGGCTACAGCACAGACTAATAGCAAGGAGTCGATCTTTGAGGTGCAGTATAACTTAGGGTCAAACGAGTTCTGGGGATACGATATGCATATGGGTACCGACTGGAAAAAGTTTAATACGCCAACTAATGATTTAGTAAAGGCGTTCGACAACGAGAATGATCAGATCAGGAAGGGTGTCTCCATTGCCTTTGCTGATGTTTCGGGGAAGTGGACCGACAAGAACTGGGCTGTAACTGCCTACCCATTTGCTGGCAAGTATAAATCTCGTGGAGCGAAGGTAATGCTGGTTCGATTGGCAGATATTATGCTTCTTCTTGGTGAAGCGGAGAATGAGTTGGGTGGTACGACTGCTGCTCAGGGATGGTTGAATAAGGTTCGTAAGCGTGTTTCTCTACCCGAGACCTCAGCTGTAACAAAGGAGGACCTGCGCCTAGCCTTTGAGAAGGAGCGTCGACTTGAGCTAGCTTTTGAGGGACATCGTTGGTTCGACTTAAAGAGAACCAATCGTGTTATTCCCGTAATGAACGGATTTAAGGACAGCAAGGGGAGCAATATCTTTAAAGGTAAAATTCAACCTTATATGCTATTGTGGCCGGTGCCTCAGTCGGAAAGAGATATGAATAGCAAGCTGACTCAAAACGCAGGATACTAGTTTCTTAATTGTGAGGCTAAAAAATACTAGAGGATGAAAAAAATCAATTACTCAATAATAGCGCTTGCATTGGCTGCCGGGATGATGTCGTGCAGCAAGAGCAGCGACGAGCAGTTGTCGACCCCCACTATTGTGTCGGCTACGCTTAGCCCTTCATCGCTTACTTATGGAGACTCTTTGGAACTTAAAGCGGTTGTACACGATGAGATTACCCCGCTATCTACTCTAGAAGTCGCCTTTGAGGTTGATGGGGTGATTGTTCAGCGCCAGTCTATTCGAACAAAGGGTAACAACGTTACGGTCGATAAAAAGTTCCTTATTCCGTTTGCCAAGGGAGCAACCGAAGGGACTAAGGTGACAGCCTATCTTACCGCGATTAACATCGATGGCTATGAAGCGAAGCAAAGCGTGGTCGCTGTAACCATGCGTCGACCTGTCTTTGAAAAGCTTTACCTTCAGATGAAAAACGGAACAACGCTGGAACTTACTCCACGTGCCGGCAATGCAGATATTTACGAATCGGTAAAGGACTACTACTCAAATAATATTTTTGGAAGGGTTGTTTCTAAAAAAGACCTGACTGGTTATATTTGGGCTATGGTTGATAGTAAGATGGACTTGGCTGCCGATACCGACCCGTTTTTCAACCTGAACGATCCAACCATGATTCCTGATAGGATTATTTTTAATACAAAAACGTTTGAGCTACAGTTCGAAGGTGTTAAGCTGGATCCAATGACTTTTAACGGAAATCAGTTTACGGTAAAGAAACCGGGTATTATGCAGCTTACTATGTCGTTGGTACAAAATCAGCTGGTAGATATTAAGGGTTTTTCCAAACTTGATGCGGCAATCGATCCAGATTTCTTTGTAAAAGACGGAGATAAGTATAAGTTTTTGGGTGAATCAGGTAGCTACTACTTCCAGTATCACATCGATAATAACTTTATTTATGTAGAACAGAGCTCTTCTGTTTATCCAAATGCCTTGTGGGCTTGTGGTGTTGGAATGGGTAAACCGATGTCTCCGCTCAAGAAGACCACCAGCTGGAATTGGAATGAGCCTACCGACTACTGCTTTGTTCGTAAAGTTGGGGCTACAAAGTATCAGCTTACTGTATACCTCAAACATGAGACAGGTTTATCGTGGTCCGATGAGGTGAACTTTAAGTTTTTCAACCAGAAGGGTTGGGGAGGGGAGTTTGATACTCGTACCTTAAAGACTTTACCAAACGGATTTGTTGCCAAATCAGATGGGAATGTTGGAGCAACTACCGATCTTGCAGAGGGAGTGTACAAGCTAACGCTTGATCTAGATCCCGCTGTGATGAGCCTAGATGCCGTAAAAATTCGATAAACGAATTAGCCTGCCAATGCGGAGGTGCGCTTTATGCTGCACTCTGCATTGGTACAGGCTTACTTTTTTATAGGCGACTTTGTCGATTAATAAACTATAATAGACATGATGATGAAGCATCAGAAACTTCTTACGCTTATTTTTTGGCTCTTTTTGGCTACGGCCTGCTCCAAAAGTAGCGATAGCCCCGTGCCTGTGGATCCCAATGGAGAGGTTCCTGTTGCAGGTAAAGTTCAGTCGTATACCACCAGCACTTCACAGCTGAGCTTGCTTAAGCTTAAAAATGTTGACTTCGGGGGGATGCCCGGCGACTTTACCATCAGGCTGGATTCTACGGCAACCTACCAACAAATGGATGGATTTGGAGCTGCTCTCACCGGATCTTCTGCTTACCTGCTGAACATGATGGATGCTGCCAAACGGGCTGGAATTCTTCGAGATTTATTCGATCCTCAAACAGGGATTGGGATAAGTTACCTTAGAATAACAATTGGCTCTTCCGACTTTTCTTTGGGAAATTATTCCTACTGGGATACTGAGGGTGCTGCTGGATTTTCCATTCCGCTTCAAGATAGTAAAGATCTTATTCCAATCTTGAAGGAGATTGTTGCTATTAACCCGAAAATTAAGATAATGGCCTCTCCTTGGTCGGCACCGGCATGGATGAAGGGATCTAAAACTATGAATGGAGGTTCCCTGCTGGATGCAAATATGCCTGCTTATGCCGACTATTTTGTAAAGTATGTAAAGGCGTATAAGCAGATGGGAATCAACATTGACGCAATAAGTGTTCAGAATGAACCTGCTCATCAGACTTCCGGATATCCTACCATGCTTATGATTTGGCAGCAGCAGGCCATGTTTATCAAAGCTTTTCTGGGACCAAAATTTGCATCAGAAGGGATTA
This sequence comes from Alistipes sp. ZOR0009, assembly GCF_000798815.1. Lineage (NCBI taxonomy): Bacteria > Pseudomonadati > Bacteroidota > Bacteroidia > Bacteroidales > Rikenellaceae > Alistipes > Alistipes sp. ZOR0009. Next base: position 31,401 of record NZ_JTLD01000059.1, read on the forward strand.
CTACTAAAATACTAATCTGGGATCATAATTTTGACGCTTGGGATTACCCTGTTAATATACTTAACGACTCCGATGCAAAGAAGTATATAGCCGGATCTGCCTTTCATGCATACGGAGGTGATGCTTCTGCAATGGGTAAGGTGCACGATGCTCATCCCGACAAGGATCTCTACTTTACCGAGCAGTCGGGCGGTAGCTGGGGACAGGGATTTGCAGGGGATCTGATGTGGTTTACAAAGAATATCTTTATTGGAACAACCAATAACTGGTCAAAAAATGTGCTGCTTTGGAATCTAGCGTTAAATCCTACAAACGGACCTACTAACGGTGGATGCACCACATGTAGAGGTGTTATCACCATTGATGGGAGTAGCGTTACCAAGAATGTGGAGTACTATGCTATCGGTCACTTTTCTAAGTTTGTGCGCCCTGGCGCGGTACGAATTGGGAATAGTATTATCGGCAATGCCAGTATTGCTGCCTCTGTAAGCTACTCCTCATTTATGAATAGCGATGGCACAAAATCTGTGGTGGTGGCAAATTCGCAGTCACAACCTGTAAGCTACTCCATACAGTGTGGAAATCGTCGCTTTACCTACATGCAAGAAGGGGGAACTGTTGTAACCTTTAACTGGAAGTAATATGAAGAGAGAATGGCTAGCTGCATTACTGCTTATAGGAAGCAGCAGCGCGATGGCAGGAGGGGGTAGAGAGGCTAAGGTGCTCTCGTCGTACCCTGTCACTGGCAAAATGTACGTTGTTGGGAAAGCTCCGATTGTTAAGTCGATCGGATCTGATGAGAATAGTGTTGTTATCAATTTTCAGGAGAAATATCAGGCAATGGAGGGAGTTGGTGCTGCCCTTACTGGTTCATCAGCCATTGTTTTTAAGCATAACCTTTCTGCAGCCAAAAGAAGCGAACTTTTTAAGGAACTGTTTACCCCTCAGGGTATAGGTATCGACTACGTACGGCTGACCATTGGGGCCTCCGACTTTTCGAGGCGGACTTTCAGCTACTGTGATGAGGTGGACTCTTCGTTGACCAAATTTTCGTTGGCGGAGGATGAGCGGGAGGTTATTCCTATGATGAAGGAGATACTGGCCGTTAATCCGAAAATTAAAATAATGGCCAGCCCTTGGAGCCCTCCAGGATGGATGAAGAGCAGCAACAGCATGGTGGGAGGGCACCTTAAGCCCGAATGCTACGATCTGTATGCCCGTTATCTGATTAAATATATTGAGCAGATGGGGAAACATGGAATTCGTATTGACGCAATAACGGTACAAAATGAGCCGGAGTATGGAACGGCTCAGTATCCCTGTATGCTGATGAGCGCCGAGGAGCAGAAGGTTTTTGTTAGAGATTTCCTCGGACCTAAGTTTGCGAGCAGAAAGATAAAGACTAAAATTATTCTTTTTGATCATAACTGCGATAACCCCAGCTACCCTATCTCCATTCTGAATGATAAGGTCGCCCGTAAATTTGTAGCCGGATCAGGATTTCATCATTATGCAGGCAACGTGGATGCTCTTTGTGCTGTTCATAATGCTCACCCCGATAAGGATCTTTACTTTACTGAACAGTCAGGCGGTGGATGGGCTCCAAACTTTTCTGACAATGTGCAATGGTACACTGGCCATCTAATGGTTGGGGCAATGCGATGCTGGTCTAAAAACATGCTTCTTTGGAATCTGGCACTTGATGAAAATGATGGACCAAAGAATAATGGTTGTTCTAACTGCTGGGGTATTGTGCGTATAAAGAGCGATGGTACAGTAGAGCGCAATGCCGAGTACTATGCTCTTGGTCATTACGGGAAGTTTGTTCGCCAGAATGCACGGCGGGTAAGTTCGTCAACTGGTGTGGTGGATAACGTTGCCTTTGTTAATCCTAATGGTGAGAAGGTTGTGGTAGCAGCAAACCGTAGCGATAAGGCGCAAAAGATATCGTTTCTATTTGAGGGACAAAGGTTGACTCACACCTTTGAGGCTCACGAAGTGGCATCATTTATCTGGAGGTAGTTCAGCATTCTGCTGAGATTTATGAGTTGACGCATAAGGAGGTGTCTAATAAGTGCCACGTCATGCGAGCTGAAAGTTAGCGGAATCAATTAGGTCTCACGAATGAGCGAAAAAAGCCTTAGAGCATATTCTAAGGCTTCTGAAATTTTCGTGATACGCATATCGTGCGTCGCTATGCTTCATGTTGGACACCCCCTATGGTGCGCTTCTCGATTACTAATCAACAAAGAATTTAGGGAATATATGGGATTTCAACTGATTGACTACGCCATTCTGGTGGCGTACATCGTAATTATTGTGGGTGTTGGCCTGTGGGTAACGCGCCGCAAGAAGGGAGCGGGGGAGCGCGACGCCGCAGACTACTTCATAGCCAGCAAAAGCCTTAGCTGGTGGGTTATCGGCACCTCGCTTATTGCCAGCAACATCTCGGCCGAGCAGTTTATCGCCATGTCGGGCTCGGGGTTTGCGCTGGGTATGGGCATTGCCTCGTACGAGTTTATGGCGGCCGCCACGCTGATCATTGTGGCGGTCTTCTTCCTGCCCATCTTCCTCAAGTCGGGCATCTACACCATGCCCCAGTTTCTGGAAAAGCGCTACGATGGCCGCGTTAAAAGCGTCATGGCCATCTTCTGGCTGGTGGTGTTTGTTTTCGTGAACCTTTCCTCGATTCTCTACCTGGGGGCTCTTACGGTTAAGAACGTGCTCTTTGAGGGGCAGAACGTGCTGATAGGCGGCATGGTGGTCGATCCGCTATGGATTG